>URAD01000006.1 GCA_900545745.1 uncultured Collinsella sp. | reverse complement strand
CTGGACGTGGCGAGCGACTTTTTGCTGGTCGCGGCAACCCTTTTGGACATTAAGGCCGCCTCGCTGGTGCCGCAGGAGGCCCCGCGCAAAGCCGACGACGATGACGAGTTCGACGAAGACCTCGAGGAGCTCAGCACGCTTGACGGCGACGCGCTGCGTGAGGTCCTGATCCAGCGCCTGATCGCCTACAAGCAGTTTAAAGGCGCGGCTGCGGCCCTCGGTGCCCGCATGCAGGCCGAAAGCCGCATGCACCCGCGTGTGGCCGGCCCCGATCCTGAGTTCCTTGGCCTTATGCCCGACTACCTGGCCGGCATTACTCTGCGCGGTCTAGCCGTCATCTGCGCCGACCTGGATGGCAAGCGACAGACCTTCCTGCTCGAGGCCGAGCACGTGGCGCCGCATCGCGTACCGCTCGACTTGACCGTGGCCTCAGTCGACCGCTTTACCATGACGCACCAAACCTGCACCTTCCGCGAGCTACTGGACGGCGATGCCACCACCGAGCAGCTCGTCGTCACCTTCCTAGCTATGCTTGAGCTCGCCAAGCGCGGCTCGCTCACGCTGAGCCAGGACGAGATCTTTGGAACCATCCGCATCAACCGCGTCGAGGGCGCCGAGGCCTATGTGCCCGGCGAGGGCCCCGAGCTCACCGAATAGGAGCCGCAACCATGTCAACCCTTTCCACGCTGGAGGCAAACAGCCTCAAAGGCGCCCTCGAGGCGCTGCTGCTGGTGTCGAGCGACCCCGTGAGCGCACCCGCGCTGGCAGGTGCGTTGGATATCGCCCCGGGCGAATGCGCGTCGCTGCTCGCCGAGCTCAAGGTTGAGTATGAGGAGGCCAACCGCGGCTTTCAGCTGCGCGAGGTCGCCGGCGGCTGGCGCCTGTTTACTCACCCCGCCTACCACGACGTGGTCGAGGCCTACGTGCTGAGCTGGGACACGCAAAAGCTGTCGCAAGCGGCGCTCGAAACCCTGGCCGTCATCGCATACCACCAGCCTGTGACGCGCGAGGTGGTCAAGGGCATCCGTGGCGTCAATTCCGACGGCGTCATTGCGTCACTCGTCGACAAGGGCCTGGTGCGTGAGCTCGGCCGCGACCCCCAGCGCGGTCAAGCCATCATCTACGGCACGACCAACGCCTTCTTGGAAAAATTCGGCCTGCGCTCCACCCGTGATCTGCCCGATCTGGAGCAGTTTGCCCCCGACGAGCAGTCGCGTCAGTTTATCCGCGAGCGCCTGAGCGGCCGCAGTATTCAGTCCACGCTCGAGGAGCAGGCCGAAGACCTGGACGAAGAGCGCGAACTGCTCGATACCGATGTTGAAGATGTTGAGGCAGTCGAGGACTTGGAGACCCTGGTCGTCGACGACCCCTCGGAGGATTTACATGACGAGGACTAACGAAGTAGGGGAGACGCGTGCCATGGGCAACGCAGTACCCGCAACCGACGCCCAGTCCGTCTATCCGCACACCATGCGCCTGCAGCGCTTTTTGGCGCGCGCGGGCGTGGCGAGCCGCCGCGGCTCGGAGGACCTGATGACCGCCGGTCGCGTGACCGTCAACGGCCAGGTCGCGACCGAGCTGGGCACCAAGGTCGACGTCGACCGCGACCACATCGAGGTCGACGGCATGGTCGTCAAGCTCAACCAGGGCGCCGTGTACTTGATGCTCTACAAGCCGACCGGCTACCTCACCACCATGAGCGACCCGCAGGAGCGCCCTTGTGTGGCCGACCTGGTCCCGCGCGACCGCTTTCCGGGACTTTTCCCGGTGGGTCGCCTGGACCGCGACACCACGGGCCTTTTGCTCTTTACCACCGACGGCGACCTATCGCAGGACCTGCTGCACCCCAGCAAACACGTCTACAAGACCTACCAGGCGCTCGTGGACGGGCGACTGACCGACCGCGATCTAGAACCGCTCCGCCGTGGCATCGAGCTCGACGACGGCCTGTGCCAGCCGGCAATCTGCCGTGTCATTAACGCGCGCGAGGCCGAGGCAGTGGCGCCGCAAGGCGTCAAGCCCGGCACCACTGCCGTCGAGGTCATCATCCGCGAGGGACGCAAGAATCAGGTCAAGCGCATGCTGAGCAAGATTCATCATCCGGTGATCCGTCTGCATCGCTGCAACTTTGCCGGCCTTGAGCTCGAGGGCGTGGCCAAGGGCTCGTGGCGCGAGCTCACCGACCGCGAGGTGCAGATCCTTAAGGCCGGTGGCATCCCTCCCAAGCAGGCCAGCGCCATGCGCGGTGACAAGCCCCAGGAAACCCCCGCCAGCCGCACGCGTCATCACGGCAGCCACGGCTCCGCGCCCAAGCGCAACACCTACCGCGAGCGTTACACGGGCTAGGCAACCCGCCGCGCCCCAACGCCCGCGAACCATACCAGCACATCAACCACCGAAAGGAAGCATTGCATGATCGTCGCCATCGACGGCCCCGCCGGTTCCGGCAAGTCCACCATCGCCAAGGAGATCGCCCGCCAGCTGGGCTTTAACAAGCTCGACACGGGCGCCATGTATCGCGCCGTCACCTTCGCTGCGCTCGACCGCGGCATCGACCTGGACGACGAGGCGGCCATCGACGCCCTTGCCGAGCAGATCGAGATCCGCTTTACCAACGGCACTGGCGAGGACACGCGCCTGACCATTGACGGCCAGGACGCTTCGGCCGCCATCCGCACCCCGCAGGTCGACGCCAACGTGTCCAAGGTCTCGGCCTATCCGGGCGTGCGCGCCGCCATGCTCATCCACCAGCGCCGTGCCGCAGAGGACCGCGATATCGTGGCCGAGGGTCGCGACATCGGAACCGTCGTGTTCCCTAACGCGCAGGTCAAGGTCTTCCTGACCGCCGACCCGCGCGAGCGCGCCCGCCGCCGCGTGCTGCAGCGTCACCAAAACGACGCCCAGCCGCTCACGTCCGAGCAGCTCGAGGCCGAGGTCGACGAGACCCTCGACGCCCTTAAGCAGCGCGACAAGCTCGACAGCAGCCGCGAGGTCGCCCCACTCGTGCCCGCCGAGGACGCCGTGCACGTCGACTCCACCGCCCACACCATCGATGAGGTCGTCTCGATAATCGAGGACCTCATCAACCAGAGGAGGTAGCCCATGCGCCTGTTCAAACAGACGCCCGAGGATTTTTACAACGCTCCTTATGCAGAGTTCCCAGCGCTCATCCGCGGCACCGTTGTCGTAGTCATGGCCATCCTTTGGGCCTTCTCCAAGCTCATGTGGCGTTGGAAGGTCGAGGATGCCGATCTGCTATTTGAGCGCCAGGAAGGCCGCGGCAGCGTGGTCATCTGCAACCACACCTCGATGGCCGAGCTCTTGGCTGTGGAGACCGCGCTGTTCTTTGGGGGCCGCCGCATTCGTCCCATCTTTAAATCCGAGTTCGCCAAGAGCAAGATTGTGCGCTGGGCCTTTAGCCGCGTAGGCGGCATCCCCGTGGAGCGTGGTACTGCCGATATGAAGTGCCTGCGCGCCGCCCAGCATGCGCTGCAGCGCGGCGAGGACGTTCTGATCTTCCCCGAGGGCACGCGCATCCGCTCGCGCGAGATCAAGCCCGAGGTCCACGGCGGTTTTGCGCTCATCGCTCAGATGGGCAAGGCGCCTGTCAACCCACTCGCCATCTGCGGCTGGTCCGACATTACGCCCGCGGGCAAAAAGCTCATGCGTCCCAAGAAGTGCTGGATTCGTGCCGGCAAGGCCGTCTCGCTTTCGGACGCGCCGGCCGGGCTTAAGCGCACGGAGCGCCTGGCCTGGTTTGAGTCCGAGGCCATGAACCGCGTCTACGCCATGCGAGACGATCTGTGCGCCGAGCATCCGGGCAGGTTCTAGCCATGAGCGAGAACGTGACGAACACCGCCGCGACTGCGTCCGACCAGGCAATCGCGCCTACCATCGAGATCGCCGCCCACGCCGGCACTTGCTACGGCGTACAGCGTGCGCTCGACATGGCGCTGGCCGCCGCGCCGCAGGCAGGGGAGAGCACTCAGGTCCATACCTTGGGTCCGCTCATCCATAACCCCATCGTGGTACGCGAGCTCGCTGAGGCAGGCGTTGGTCTGGCCGACACCTTGGACGACGCCACATCCGGCACCGTGATTATCCGCGCCCACGGCGTGGTGCCGCAGGTCATTGACGCCGCTCGCGAGCGCGGCCTTACCGTGGTCGACGCCACCTGCCCTTACGTCAAGAAGGTCCATATGGCAGCCGAGCGCCTGGTGCGCGAGGGCTACCGCGTGGTGGTCGTAGGCGAGCCTGGTCACCCCGAGGTCGAGGGTATTCTGGGCCACGCTGGCAATGATGCGCAGGTCGTGAGCTGTGCCGCCGACGCCGATGCCCTGTCGCTCAAGGGCAAGGTGGGCCTCGTTGTGCAGACCACTCAGACCGCGCAGAACCTCGCCGAGGTCGTGGCTGCCATCACCCCGCGCGTGCAGGAGCTGCGCGTGATCAACACCATCTGCGCCGCCACGAGCGAGCGCCAGCAGGCAGCCGCATCACTTGCCAAACGCTGTGATTGCATGGTCGTCGTGGGTGGCAAGAACTCGGGCAACACCCGCCGCCTGGCTCAGATTTGCGCAGACGCCTGCGAGCGCACGCATCACATCGAGGAAGCTTCCGAGCTCCAGGCCGCGTGGTTTACCGACGCTCACCACATCGGCATAACCGCCGGTGCCTCCACCCCGCAAGAACACATCGAGCGCGCCGTCGAGCGCATCAAGGAGCTTTGCCGCTAACCATGGACCAGACCGTACCCGCATACGCCGCCGAGGTGGCCGATTACGGGCGCAGCCGCGACCCCGAGCCGGGTGAGGGCGCGCTCGTAAAGAACGTGCGTCCCGAATCGCCCGCGTGGGATGTGGGTATCGAGCCGGGCATGCGCGTGCTCACGGTCAACGGCGAGCAGCTCACCGACATGATCGTGTGGCTCTGGGAGGCCGACGACGACACCGTCGAGCTTGAGGTCTTCGACCCGCGCGATGGAACCGTCACCCCGGTTGAACTCGATCGCTTTCCCGGCGAGGACTGGGGCCTGGAGTTCGACGGCCCCATCTTCGATGGCATGCGTACCTGCGTAAACGCCTGCGTATTCTGCTTTATGACCATGCTGCCCAAGGGCGGTCGTTCCACGCTCTATATCCGCGATGACGACTACCGCCTGAGCTTTTTGCAGGGCAACTTCGTCACGCTCACGAACCTCACCGACGAGGACGTTCAAAACGTCATCCAACGCAACATGAGCCCCATGAACGTGTCCGTCCACGCCGTGAGCCCCGACGTCCGCCGCCGCATGATGGGCCGTAACGCCCAGCGCGGCATGGATGTGCTCGAAGCCATCATGGCCGCCGGCATCGAGATTCACGCGCAGATCGTGTTGTGCCCCGGCATGAACGACGGCGAGGAGCTCGAAAAGACCCTGCGCTACTGCGAGGAGCACGAGCAAATCACGAGCCTGGGTATCGTGCCACTCGGTTTTACCAAGCATCAAAACCGCTTTAGCTGGTCCTACAGTGACAAGCCCGAGCTCGCACGCGAAACCATTGCCATGATTCGACCGTTCCAGGACCGCGCCTATGAGCGCTTTGGCCGCCACACCTTCCAGATGAGCGACGAGTTCTATCTGGACGCCGGCATCGAGCCTCCCGAGGCCGATTTCTACGACGGCTACCCGCAGTACTACGACGGCATCGGCATGATCCGCTCGTATTTGGACGAGACCGACGATGTCCTTGCCGCCGACGCCGAGCGCCTGCGCCGCGTTCGCGAGGCAATCGCCGCCCGTGGCCAGCGCCTGCTGTGCCTCTCGGGCGCCAGCGCGCGCGATACGGTGGCACGTTTTGTGGAATCGCCACAGGGCCTCTCCGGCGCCGTCACGGCCATCAAGAACCGCTACTTTGGCGGCAATGTGGACGTAACCGGTCTCATCGTCGCGAGCGATATCCTGGAGCAGCTGCCGCAAGACCTCTCGGGGGTTATGCTCTTTGTGCCTAAGCTCATGTTCAACGCTGACGGCATGACGCTTGACGAGTATCATCGTGACGATTTACTCGCAAGCCTTACCAGTCGCGGCGCCGAGGTTCATGTGGTATCGACCATGCCGCATGAGCTGCTCGATACCCTGGAGCACATCCTTGGCATTGTGCCTGCCGACTCTACTAATTCCGCTGACCCTACCCATTAAAGGAGTGCAGATGAAACCTATCGTCGCCGTCGTCGGACGCCCCAACGTGGGCAAGTCCACGCTCGTTAACCGCCTGGCCCAGACCTCGGACGCCATCGTCCACGAGTCCCGCGGCGTCACGCGCGACCGCTCGTATCACACGGCCGACTGGAACGGCCGCGAGTTCACCATCGTCGACACGGGCGGTATTGAGCCGCTCAAGAGCGACGACGTCTTTGCCACGTCCATCCGCGACCAGGCGCTCGCCGCCGCTGAGGAAGCCGCCGTCATCCTGTTTGTGGTCGACGGTCGCACCGGCGTCACCGAGGAGGACGAGTCGGTCGCTCGCATGCTCAAGCGCTGCGACAAGCCGGTCTTTCTGCTGGTGAACAAGCTCGACAACCCCGACCGCGAGAACGACAGCATCTGGGAGTTCTATTCGCTCGGCATCGGTGAGCCCACGCCGCTCTCGGCCCTGCATGGTCATGGCACGGGCGACCTGCTCGACGATATCGTGGCCCTGTTGCCCGAGGAGGAGGACGAGATCGCCGACGAGTTCCCCGATGCGCTGAATGTGGCCATCATCGGCCGCCCCAACGCCGGTAAGTCCTCGCTGTTCAACCGCATCCTGGGCGCTGACCGCTCCATCGTGTCCAACATTGCCGGCACCACGCGCGACGCCATCGACACGGTCGTCGAGCGCAACGGCAAGCACTACCGCATGGTCGACACTGCGGGTATCCGTAAGAAGAGCACCGTGTACGAGAACATCGAGTACTACTCGATGGTCCGCGGCCTGCGCGCCATCGACCGTGCCGACGTGGCGCTGCTCGTCGTCGACGCCTCCGTGGGCGTTACCGAGCAGGACCAGAAGGTCATGGGCCTTGCCATCGAGCGCGGCTGCGCCATCGTTGTGCTGCTAAACAAGTGGGACCTGCTCGACGACGACCGCAAGCGCGAGGCCTGCATGGAAACCGTCGACCGCCGTCTGGGCGTCATGGCTCCCTGGGCCCAGTACCTGCGCATCTCGGCCCTGACCGGCCGCAGTATCGAGAAGATCTGGGCGATGGTCGACGCCGCCGAGAAGACGCGTTCTCAAAAGATCTCCACCTCGCGCCTCAACACGTTCCTCACCGACCTGCGCGAGTTCGGTCATACCGTGGTGGACGGCAAGCGCCGCCTGCGTATGCACTACGTGACCCAGACGGGCGTCAACCCGCCGACGTTCACGTTCTTCGTCAACCACAGCGATCTGGTCAACGACACCTACCAGCGCTACGTGGAGAACCGCATGCGCTCGACCTTCGACTTCGCCGGTACGCCCATTCGACTCTTCTTTAGGAAGAAGGAGCAAAAGGATGCTTAATCCGATTCTGCTGACCGCCATCTGCGCCGTGGTCTCGTTCTTTATCGGAGCGATTCCGTTTGGCCTGATCTTAGGCCGCGTGTTCAATCACACGGACATTCGCAAGGCGGGCTCCGGCAACATCGGCACCACCAACGCGCTGCGCGTGGCCGGCCCCAAAGTGGCCGCGCTCACGCTGCTGTGCGACTGCCTTAAGGGCGCTATCTGTGTCATCATCGCGCGCCCGCTCATTGCGAGCGTGGGCTTTGGCTTCCCCGTGAGTATCATGGCCCCCGGCGCCGCCGGCGACTGGATGCTCGGCGTCATCTGCCTGGCAGCCGTATGGGGTCATATCTTCTCGCCTTACCTTAACTTCCACGGCGGCAAGGGCATCGCCGTGGGCCTGGGTGTGATCCTTGCCTGGTACTGGCCCATTGGCCTGTCGCTGCTGGGCATGTTTATCGTGGCCGTCGCCATCACCAAGTACGTGTCGGTCGGCTCGCTTGCCGCCGCCATCGGCCTTCCCATCGCTGCCTGCGCGGTCTTTCCGTACAGCAGTCTGGGCCTCAAGTTTTGCATGGCGATGATCGGCATCACCGTGGTGTGGGCCCATCGCTCAAATATTCAAAAGCTCATGGCCGGTAAGGAGTCCAAGCTCTCGTTTACCAAGCGCGTCACCGTGCCCGACGATAAGTAGGAGAGAGTCATGAATGTTGCGCTGATTGGCTCCGGCTCCTGGGGAACCGCCGTCGCCGGCCTTGCCGCCGCGCGAGCCGAGCGCGTGACCATGTGGGCCCATGGCAAGCAGACGGCCGCCGGCATCAACGGCGAGCACCGCAACCCGCGCTATCTGGTGGACTACGTGCTGCCGGAAAACGTTGTCGCTACGACGGACCTGGCCCAGGCGCTCGACGGCGCCGAGGCCATCATCTTTGCCGTGCCCTCCACGCACCTTCGCAGCGTGTGCCACCAGGCCGCGCCCTTTATCGCCGCCGATACCCCGGTGCTCTGCCTCACAAAGGGCATTGAGCCCGAGTCCGGCCTGCTCATGAGCGAGGTCATCGCCAGCGAGATCGGCAACGAGGCACGTGTCGCGGCTCTTTCTGGCCCCAACCATGCCGAGGAAATCTGCCGCGGAGGTCTTTCTGCCGCCGTCATCGCCAGCGAAGATCCACAGATAGGGGAGACCTTTAAGGACCTGCTTCTGTCAACGGCCTTCCGCATCTATCTGTCGCAAGACATGACCGGTGTCGAGGTCTGCGGCGCCATGAAAAATGTCATTGCCATCGTGTGCGGCATCTCCGCCGGCACCGGTGCCGGCGACAACACGCTCGCCCTCATCATGACGCGCGGCCTGGCCGAGATTAGCCGTCTGGTGCATGCCCGCGGCGGTCAAGCTATGACCTGCATGGGACTTGCCGGCATGGGCGACCTCATTGCCACCTGCACCTCGGAGCACTCGCGCAACCGCACCTTTGGCTACGAGTTTGCCCACGGCGTGTCGCTCGACGAGTATCAGACGCGCACGCATATGGTGGTTGAGGGCGCCGTCGCGGCCCGCAGCGTCAGCGAGCTTGCCCGTTCACTGGGCGTAGACATTCCGCTCACCTTTGCCGTGGAGCAAACGCTCTACAACGGTGTTACTTTGGATAGGGCGCTCGAGATTCTTACCGACCGCGTCCCCTCTCAAGAGTTCTACGGACTCAACGACTAGCGCAGAAAGGCTACTACCATGGGTTCCATCAAAATCGCTCCGTCCGTCCTTTCGGCCGACATGGCCAACCTCAAGGGCGAGCTCGACAAGATCGCCGGCGCCGATTACGTGCACTTTGACGTTATGGACGGTCATTTTACCGGCAACCTCACCTTTGGCGTTGACATCCTCAAGGCCGTCAAGCGCTCCACCGACGTGCCGGTCGACGCGCACCTGATGGTATCGAACCCCGACGAGACGGTCGATTGGTACGCCGACGCCGGTGCCGACATGATCACCGTGCACTATGAGGCCTCCACGCACCTGCACCGCACGCTCACGCATCTTCAGCAGCGCGGCGTCAAGGCCGGTGTGGTGCTCAACCCCGCCACCCCCGTGTGCGTGCTCGAGAGCATCATCGACGTCGTCGATATGGTGCTGCTGATGAGCGTGAACCCCGGCTTTGGCGGCCAGAGCTTTATCCCGGGCACCATCGCCAAGCTCCACGAGCTCAAAGCCATGTGCGAGCGCCACGGCGTGTCGCCCATGATCGAGGTCGACGGCGGCATCTCTTCCAAAAACATCGCCGAGGTCGTCAAGGCCGGTGCCGATGTCCTGGTGGCCGGCTCCGCCGTATTTAAGTCCCAAGATCCCGCTGCCGAGGTTGCGCTGCTGCAGAAGCTGGGCAACGAGGCCGCACAGGAGGCATAAACCCTTATGACCGCAGGTCAAAACCGCATACCCGTTAATCTTGACTATGCCGCCTCGACGCCCATGCGCGCCGAGGCGCTCCTTGCGCAGCGCGAGTACGACGACAGCGAGCTTGCCGGCGTCAACCCCAACTCGCTACACTCGCTTGGCCGCAAAGCCGCCGCGCGTCTGGAGGTTGCACGTCGCGAGATTGCCCGCAGCTTTGGCGCGCGCGTCCGCCCGTCCGAGATTGTCCTGACCAACGGCGGCACCGAAGCCAACCAGCTGGCGCTGCTCGGTCTTGCCGAGGGCGCCCGTCAGCGCGATCGCAAGCGCGATCGCGTAATCGTTTCGGCCATCGAGCACGATTCGATTCTGGACAACCTGCCGCTGCTGCGTGCCGCCGGCTTTACCGTCGACCTGGTGCAGCCCTGCCGTGCGGGCTACATCGAGCCTGCCGCGCTGAGCGACTTGCTAGGCGACGACGTGGCGCTCGTGAGCATTATGGTCGCTAACAACGAGACCGGCGTGGTGCAGCCCATCCGCGAACTAGCAGCCGCCGCACATGCTGCCGGCGCCCTGTTCCACACCGATGCCATCCAGGGCTACCTGCATATTCCGCTCGATGTCACCGAGCTAGGCGTTGACGCCATGACCGTTGCCGCTCACAAGATCGGCGGCCCCGTGGCCTCTGGCGCGCTCTACCTTAAGAGCCGCACGCCGCTGCGCCCGCGCATCTTTGGCGGCGGACAGGAGGCCGGACGTCGTGCTGGCACGCAGGACCTGCGCACGCAGCTGGCCTTTGCCGCCGCCGCGTCTGCGCTGGCCCCCAATGTAGCTCAGGAGCGCGCGACGCTGCAGGCCCTGTCCGACAAGCTCTACGCCACGCTTACCGCACATCCGCGTATTCACGCCACCATGGGTGACTATGCGCAGGCCGACCGTTTGCCCGGCATGGTGTCGATCTACATTGACGGCATGGACTCCGAGGAACTCATCATCAAGCTCGACGCCGCCGGCTTTGAGGTCTCGGCCGGCTCGGCGTGCTCGAGCGGCAGCATGGACCCGAGCCATGTGCTCGGCGCCATGGGCATCGGCCGCGAGCAGGCATTGGGCGCGCTGCGTATCTCGTTTGATGACCGCGTGAACCCCGCCGACCTGGACGACTTTGCCCAGACGCTGCTCTCGATCGTGGGTGCCGCATGATCGTCGCCGAGCTTGAACGCGCGCTGCTGACGCGCTATCCCAAGGCAGATGCCGAAGGCTGGGACCACGTAGGCCTGTCTGTTGGAGACCCGGCCGCCGAGATCACCGGCGTTGCCTGTGCGCTCGATGCAACCGAGACCAACGTGCGCCGCGCCCAGGAGGCCGGCGCCAACGTGCTGCTGACGCATCATCCTATCTATATCAAGGCTCCCGAGGCCTTTTGTCCGGCAGATTCCACACACCCCCAGTGCAGCGCGGCTCTCTACAAGGCAGCCCGTTGCGGCGTGAGCATTATCTCGCTCCACACCAACCTGGACCGCTCGCACGAAGCCCGCGTCTGCTTGAGTGAGCTGCTGGGTGCCGTACCCGTGAGCTCACTGGAGCACGTGGACGACCCCGAGCCGACCGGCCTGGGCGCGCTTGCAACGCTCAACGACCCGTGCACGCTGCGCGATCTTGCCACCCGTGCTGCCACAGCCTTCGGCAGCGACCCGCGTGTGTGGGGCGAAGCCGATCGCCCATGCCGCACGGTCGCCATTTTGGGCGGCTCCCTGGGCGACTTTGGAGAGCTCGCCATCGCCGCCGGTGCGGATGTTGTCGTGACGGGCGAGGCAGGCTATCACGTGGCGCAGGACCTTGCCTTGCGTGGGCTACCGGTGATCTTGCTCGGCCACGACCGCTCCGAGGAGCCGTTCGTTGATATATTGATGAACTCTGCAGTTGACGCCGGGGTCGACCCCCGTCATGCGATTAAAATACTGAACCCTTGCCAATGGTGGACTGTGACAAAAGGAGAGAACTTATGAGCGCCGGCGCTACGCTACTCAAGCTGCAACAGATCGATTTGGAGCTCGCCCGCAACAAGAGCGAACTTGCCAATATGCCGGAGCTCAAGGAGCTCGCTTCCAAGCGTAAGACCTACGTTAAGCTCAAAGCCGAGATGACCAAGCTCTACGCCCAGCGCAAGGACCTGGACATTGAGCTCGACGATCTCAACACCACCGAGATTCAGACCAACAACGCCATTGAGGCTGCCAAGAAGCGCCACGTCGACGGTTCCGACTACCGTGAGGTTCAGGACCTGGAGAATGAACTCGCAACCCTGGCCAAGCGTCTGGACAAGATTGAGCACACCCGCAAGGACGTCGTTGTCGCCCATAAGGAGACGCTCGACCGCGAGGCCCGCGCACAGGCAATTATCGCCAAGTTCGAGGAGGGCGTGAAGGCCGATACCAAGGCCGCCCGCGCTAAGGCTGCCGACCTGCAGGCTCAGATTGACGCCGCCACTAAGGAACGCACCGCGCTTGCCGCCACGCTGCCGGCCGACGTGCTCACCGACTACGAGCGTCTACTCAAGCAGTTCCGCGGCCTGGCCGTCGAGACCATCCAGGGCAACATCCCCACAGTCTGCCACACCGCGCTGCAGGCATCGTCCATGAGCGACCTCAACCACGACGGTAGGTCAATTACGCACTGCCCGTACTGCCACCGCCTCCTGGTACTCCCGAGCAAGGAAGCTTAAACGATGACGGCATCCAACAATTCAATGCAACTTGAGGGAAAAACGATCCTGCTGGGCATTACCGGCGGGATCGCCGCCTATAAGTCGTGCAATATCGTGCGCCTGCTGCAAAAGCGCGGCGCGCGCGTCAAGGTCGTTATGAGCGAGCATGCCACGGAGTTCGTGGGGCCGCTTACCTTCCGCGCGCTCACCAACGAGCCCGTTGCCGTGGGCCTATTCGACGATCCCTCCGACCCCATCCACCACATTTCGCTGGCGCAGGAGCCCGATCTGGTGGTCGTGGCGCCCGCGACGGCCAATATCATCGCCAAGATGGCAAACGGTATCGCCGATGACCTCATCTCCACCACGCTGCTTGCGACGCCGCGACCCATCGTGATTGCACCCGCTATGAACAACGGCATGTGGAAGGCGCCGGCGACGCAGGCCAACATGGCCACGCTGCGCGAGCGTGGTGTCCATGTGGTGGGACCCGGCAGCGGCTACCTTGCCTGCGGCGACGTGGACACGGGACGCATGAACGAGCCCGAGGACATCGTCGAGGCCATCTGCGAGGTGCTGAACCCCGTCCCGCAATACCTTGCGGGCAAGCGCATCGTGATTACCGCCGGCCCCACGCACGAGCCGATCGACCCGGTGCGTTTCATCGGCAACCGCTCTTCGGGCAAGATGGGTATCGCCCTGGCGGGGGAGGCTGCTCGCCGCGGTGCTGCGGTCACGCTCGTGTTGGGACCGACATCGCTCGATGTGCCCCGCGGCGTGGAGTGCGTGCGCGTACAGACCGCAGCAAAGATGCTGGAGGCAGCGCTGAGCGCCTTCCAGACGGCCGATGCGGCCATTTGCGCGGCCGCCGTCGCCGACTACACCCCCGCAGCCCCTGCCAACCATAAGCTCAAAAAGGTCAACGAGCGCTTGGATCGCATCGAGCTTGTCGAAACGGTCGATATTTTGGCCGAGCTCTCGCGCCAGAAGGGCGAGCGATGCGTGATCGGATTTGCGGCCGAGACCGATAACGTCGTGGAGTACGCGCAGCGCAAGCTCGCCCGCAAGGGCTGCGATGCCATTATCGCCAACGATGTCTCACGCACCGATTCGGGCTTTGGGACCGACACCAACAAGGCCTGGATTGTGAGCACAACGGGTACGCAAGAACTTCCCGTACTAACAAAACCCCAGCTCGCAGATACAATTTTGGACTTGCTTCAAAATTTGTAAAAAAGTTCTTGCACAAGTCGAAAGTTTCGGGTTAATATACTTCCTGTTGCGAGCGAGAGCAGAGCAACAAACAAAAGCTTCGGGACGTGGCGCAGCTTGGTAGCGCACTTGACTGGGGGTCAAGGGGTCGCTGGTTCGAATCCAGTCGTCCCGACCAGAAGTTTGCAGGTCAGGCACCTAGTGCCTGACCTTTTTTGTTTTAATCACCATGATTATTTTGCTTAAAGCAACAACGTTCCCGCTCGATGTAATCACCGAATCAAAACGTGTACATCAGCCACCGAAATCGACATTTTTCGACATGTTTGGAGGCTGATGTACACGAATGCGAAATCCCCGCCGCCTAAAAACGCCCTCCACATGTCTGGACTCTCTATGCTTACGCTGGATAGACATCGCCGGAACGGGTATAGTATCGAAAGTTTTGTCGTTAACCAGCGGGGGAGTCCTGTGGGCATCAAAAAGAAGATCAAAAAGGAGCTTATCGGCACTTCCGATTACCCGTCGAATAAGATCTTTACGATCTCCAATTTCATCACCTTTACGCGCCTGATCCTCACCCTGGTATTTCTGTACCTGTTTGTGACGGATAACAACCGCGTCATCGCCATCGTTATCTACGCCGTTGCCGCCTCTACCGACTGGATGGACGGTCAGATCGCCCGCATGACCAAGACGGTCTCGTGGCTCGGCAAGGTCATGGATCCCATCTGCGACCGTGCGCTGCTGTTCACCGGCGTACTTGGGCTGGTGGTTCGCGGAGAGCTGCCAATCTGGGTCTGCGTGCTCATTATTGGCCGCGACATCTATCTGGGCATCGGCACGCTTATCGTGCGTCATTATCACCGTCGCCCCATCGATGTCGTCTTTCCCGGAAAGATTGCCACTGCACTGCTCATGACCGGCTTCTCGCTCATGCTGCTCGGGTTCCCCGTTATTGACGGCCTGCATCTTTTACCTTCAACCCTTACGGCCTTCCCGGGCCTCAACGGAAGCTCGGTGCCCCTCGGCATCTTCTTTGTGTACGGCGGCGTGATCTTCTCCATGCTCACGGCTGTCATCTATTCCATTAAGGGCGGAGTGGCCATTAAACAGGCTCTCGCGCATCCCGAGGACGAGGACATCGACTTTCTGAACCCTGAAATCGAAGACTGATTCGTTGGGGTATGATTACGTACGGTTCATTATTTGCGGCACGTCCGCGATAAGTTAGGGGTTGTCATGGACAACATGGTTAACAATATGCCTCAGAATGATAAGACTGCTGACGCTACCTGCGTATTCCGCGTGCCTTCAAGCGACGTCACCGTTCCCGACCTCATGGCCAACGTGCGCATCACCGCCCCCGTTCTGTCCATCGTCAAGGGTCCGCAGACTGGTGCCGCCTTTGAGCTCGAGGACGATGTGACCACCATCGGCCGCGATCCTGCGAACGGCATCTTCCTCAATGACATGACCGTTTCGCGCAGCCACGCTCGCATTATTCGCGAGGGCCTCGGCGCTCGCATCGAGGATCTGGGTTCGCTCAATGGCACCTGGGTCGACGGTGCCATCGTCAACGCGGCCCCGCTGCACGACGGTTCTTCCGTCCAGATCGGTACGTTTACGCTCATCTACCACGAGAGCACGCCGGAGCGCATCGAAACCGGTGAGTAGGGCATGGCCGAACGCAACTATCTGAGTATCGGCCAAGTCGTCAACCTACTTCGAGGCGCATACCCCGATCTTTCGAACTCAAAAATTAGATTTCTAGAAGATGAGGGGCTCATTACCCCTCATCGTACGCCTAAGGGATACCGTCAGTACTCCAAGGAGGACGTTGATCGCCTAGAGGTCATCCTGCACTTGCAGAAGACCCGCTACATGCCGCTCAACGTGATTAAGCAGCGCTTGGAAAACGCCACGGACCTGTCAACACTCGCTTACGAGGTGGGCTTGCTGTCCGATGTTCCGCTCAAGACGGAGCCCAAGGAGACTAAGCAAAAGCTGCATCCCATTGAGACCATTCCCGATATGCTGGGCGTCGAGATTTCGTTTATCCGCTCGCTCGCCGAGAACGACCTCATTCGCATCATCAAGAGTCCGCAGAATCGTGAGCTCGTCGATGGTCGCGATTTTCCAATCATCCGCTACTGCTCCGAGCTGTCACGCTTCCATATCGAGCCCCGCAACCTGCGTCAGTACGTGTCTTCCGCCAACCGCGAGTCCTCGATGTTTGAGCAGGTGCTCGTGAGCATGCTCGGAATGGATACCTCCGATGACGAGCGCGACGCCAAGCTCGAGCGTGCGTTTAAGAAGCTTCACGACCTGACCGAGGGTGTGCACACTGCGCTGCTCAAGAACCGCGTTTTTGAGTCGCTCAACGCCGTGGTCGAGGACGCCGACATTGATGCACTCGATGAGGAAATCGCTCGCTCCGAGTCCACCAAGGCCAAAAACGAAGAAACTGCCGCGCCGGCTTCGCACGAGGATTCTCTCGTAAAGCCGCTCAAAGTCGTCGCCCCTTCGCAATCCGGCGCCGCCACCGCGGGCAAATAACCGCTGCCGCTTATCCGGCAACCCATTGAAAGGTCATGCAATGTACGACTTCGAATCTCAAATCGTCGACATCCACGACTATCCCGAGCCCGGAGTCATCTTTAAAGACATCACGCCGCTCTTTGGCAATCCCGAGGCGCTCAAAGCCATGACCGATGCCCTCGCCGAGCACTTTGCCGGCATGGGAATCACCAAGGTCGTGGGCCCAGAGGCTCGAGGCTTTATGGTTGGCGTACCGGTGGCTGCAGCCCTTGGCGCCGGCTTTGTTCCCGCACGTAAACCGGGTAAGCTGCCGCGCGAGACCGTGAGCCAGAGCTACGAGCTCGAGTACGGCACCGATTCAATTGAGATCCATGCCGACGCTATCAGCTCTAAAGATACCGTGTTGATTCTGGACGACTTGGTCGCGACGGGCGGAACCGTCGAGGCAACAGGTAAACTGGTGCGAGATACGGGCGCAAAGCTTGTCGGTTACGGTTGTATCCTTGAGCTTGCGTTTCTCAACCCGCGCGAGAAGCTCACGCCGTCTGATGACGATGTGGAGCTCTTTAGCCTGGTGACGGTGGACTAGCCGTTACCCTTAGTTACTGGAAAGGAAGCTACATGCGCACAGCAAACACGCATAAAAACATGGCACGCTGCGCTGCTACGGCAACCCTCGCTTGTGTTTTGGGCTTGGGCCTCGCGGCTCCTGCCTACGCCGATACCGCATCCGACCTTGCCGCTGCTCGTACGAAGCTCGAGCAGATCGGTACCCAAACTCAGCAGATTTACGATGAGCTCGCCACGCAGACGCAGGCGCTCGATCAGACTGCCGGCGAGATCACGCAAAAGCAGCAGGAGATCGCCGATGGTCAGGCCAAGCTCTCAACCTATGTCGCCGGCGAGTACAAAACCGGCGGTCTGAGCCTGCTTCAGGTTCTGACGGGTGTCGATGACCTGAGCGATATGCTCAACCGTCTGTTCTACTACGGCAAAGTCTCCGATAAGCAAGCTCAGACCATTCAAGAGGTCAAGGAGCTTAAGCAGCAGCTCACCGATAAGCAGGCCGAGCAGGAAAAGAACGTCGCCGCTACGCAGAAAAAGGTCGACGAGCTTAACGCCCAGCAGGCTGAAGCCCAGAACGTCGTAAACTCCCTGGATTCGCAGCTGCAGGCCGAGCTTGCCGCAGAGGCCGAGGCCAACGCCGCGCTGCAGGCCGGCATCAACGCCAGCACCGCCGAGAAGGCCACGGTGAGCAACGAGACTGCCGGTACGACCGAGAACACCAACAACGGTGGCCAGACCAGCAATAACAACAACCAGGGCGGCAACACTCCGGCGCCCATGCCGACACCTGCTCCGACGCCGCAGCCCTCCACGCCTGCTCCGGCTCCGACGCCTTCTGCTCCGAGCCAGTCCGTCGATGGCGGTTCTGTTGTCTCGCGTGCATACAGCAAGCTTGGTTGCGCCTATTCCTGGGGCGGAATTGGCCCGAACAGTTTCGACTGCTCTGGTTTTGTTAGCTATTGCCTCACTGGTCGCTATTGCCGCCTGGGCACCACGGGTACCTTTATGGGCTGGACGCGTGTGTCCGATCCGCAGCCCGGTGACGTTGTGGTCAACTCGTACCACACCGGCATTTACATCGGTGGTGGTCAGATGATTCATGCTTCCGACTACAACACGGGTGTTATCATCAGCTCCGTTGCCGCCGGCATGAACAATAACTATATCTTCGTGCGTTACTAAGTATTCAGATAAAGCAAACGGATATGGACCTCGTGGCTTTGAGTCATGGGGTCCATTCTTTTGCCTTTAGTGCAGTCCGCTATCTAGTTTTGAATACTAGATAGCGGCCCAATCGGTCTGCAAGATGGCTATAATTGTATGGGAACAATTAGAAAGGACCCTCTATGAGCTGGGCACTTATCTCCGATTCAAGCTGCAACCTCCGCGATTGGCAACCGACCGCACCCCATACCACCTTTGCATTTGCGCCCCTCAAAATTCGAGTGGGGGAGCGTGAATTCGTCGATGACCTTTCGCTCGATGTGCATGAGCTCAACTGCGCTGTACAGACGGAGACGAACGCTTCTTCGAGCGCTTGTCCCAGCGTAGGGGAGTGGGCCGAGCTCTTCAAATTGGCAGACAAGACCATCTGCATGCCGATCTCTGAGGGCGTGTCGGGCAGCTACAATGCGGCAGCCACGGCTCGCGATATGGTTCTTGCCGAGGAGCCCGACCGACAGATTCATCTAGTCAATTCACGCGCAGCTGGCGGCAAAATGGATCTCATTTTCTTGCTGTTCGACCGCTATCTTGCAAGCAATCCGGATGTCTCATTCGAGG
The DNA here is from genome assembly GCA_900545745.1 of uncultured Collinsella sp. Classification (GTDB taxonomy): domain Bacteria; phylum Actinomycetota; class Coriobacteriia; order Coriobacteriales; family Coriobacteriaceae; genus Collinsella. Next base: position 60,692 of record URAD01000006.1, on the reverse strand, counting down.
ACGCTTGCGCATACTTCGATAGCCTTGAGCAGAACAGCAAAATCCTCTTCAGTTTGTGCAATTACGAAAACCTCGCCAAAGCCGGACGTATCCCTAAGGCAGCCGGCGTCATTGCCAACAAGCTCAATATCCGCATTTTGGGCACGGCGAGTGAGGCCGGTAAAATCGAACTCGTCGGGCACACGCGTGGCGAAAAGAAGATGCTCAACAAGATCATCGACACTATGGAAGCCGAGGGCTTTACGGGCGGTGAGGTCATCATCGATCACGTTGAGAACGAAGCTGGAGCCCAGGCGCTTACTGATCGCATAGTCGAACATTGGCCCGGCTCCAAGACCATCATCATGCCCTGCAACGGCCTGGATTCCTATTACGCCGAGATGCACGGCCTGATCATCGGCTACGGCATGGGCGTAGCTTCGGGCAAATAAAGTCCAACCAAGCAAAAAAAACGGGCGGGACAAAGCGACAGATGGCTCTTTGTCCCGCCCGTTTTATACGTCGGCTAGCTATTAAACCCGTTGAACTTGAGATAGCTCATCAAGTAAGCCTTCGAAACAAAGGATGAAACCGCGCTGCGCACAAGCAGCGACTCACGCGTTACCTGATGCGCCGTATCGGGAACCGGCGTCTGCTCGACGGAAAACGCCGAACGAATCGATGCCTCGAGCTGATCGACTACATAATCGAAGGCCGTCGGGGCATCGTAGCTCAAACGCTGAATGTTATAGAGTGCCTGCACCGCAGCAATAGGTAGCACCTGCTTAAAGATGCAGATAGCGATCAGGCGGGCAATCTGCTCGCGGCCATATTGCTTTTTGACCGGAGCAGGCACCAGGCCAACCTTTACGTAGTTATTGATCATCGATGGCGTAATGATAGGCTGCTCAACGCAAAGGGACAGCGGCTCCATCCACAGCGCAACATACTCAATAACCTGGTCGCGGTAGAGCGTCACATTGGGCAACTGGTTATAGCGCGGCAGACTCAACGTATTAAGTTTGCGCACGATATCGGACTGAATAAATGCATCGGGCAGCACAGTGGGCTGAATATCCTCAGGCTTAATGCTGACCGATGTATCGGACATCGGGATAACGCGTTTGGCGTGGTTCATAAGGATCCTCCGTTCATTAGCTATATTGTATTCTAGGTTATCTAGTTTTGCATACCATATAGCCGGCAAGTAAAAGTGGTTGGACAGCACATTGATGCACCGTCCAACCACTTTGTTTTAAAGATAGCAACCTTACATAAGATATATTATCGTACTTATCCGCGGAGAAACGCGTATGCGCTCGTTGCTGCTATGGCTCCGTCAGAAACGGCGGTCACAACCTGGCGTAAGCGTTTGGAACGGATGTCGCCAGCAGCGAATAGACCTGGCGTGCGTGTCGCCATGGATTCATCAGTCAGAATGCCGCCATCAGGCGCCAGATCGACTAAATGCTCAACAAGCTCGGTATGGGGTTGCGTGCCGGTAAAGACAAAAATGCCAAACGAGCCAGGTTCAAATGACTCGGTATGAATTTCCCCGGATGCATTGTCCTTAAAGGCAATCGTCGTTGGCATCGCTTCACCAGAAAGTTCAACAATACTAGTTTGGTACCTAACTGTAATATTGTCCTTTTCGAGTACTTTCTGAACAACACCATCAGGCGCACGAAACTGGTCGCGGCGCAGCACGATGGTCACACTGCTGGCAATATCTGACAGGAACAGAGCCTCCTCGCAGGCAGCATTGCCGCCGCCGATGACAAAGACCTGTTTGCCGCGGAAGAACATGCCGTCACATGTTGCGCAATATGAAACGCCACGACCGCGATACGTATCCTCGCCAACAAAACCAGCAGATCGCGGCGTGGCACCCATGCAAGCGATAACGCTCGAGGCCAGCGTATCGCCCATATCGTGATGCACCGTAAACAGCGCTGCATCGGCATCGTAATCGATACCCGTAACCATGCTCCATGCGACCTGAGCTCCCAAGCCCTCTGCATGCTGCTGAAAACGCTCGCCGAGTTCGGCGCCACTCAAGAGCGGAATGCCCGGATAGTTCTCGACTTCATTGGTCGTGGCGATCTGTCCACCCGACATGCCCTGCTCAATCACGGCCGTCGTCAGGTTGGCACGCGCAGCGTAAATGGCGGCAGCATAGCCCGCGGGGCCTCCACCGATAATCGCAACATCAATCGGCTGATCGGTAGTCATGAAGAATCCTCTCGTCGAAACGTTGTCGTTCTTTGCGCTCATACCCAAATTTACGTGAACATGACACTCATGCACTACAATGATAAATCGCGTAACAAAGCTGAAGGGGAGTTATCGATGGATCAAACGCAGACGAGCAATAGCGCTCCCCTGCCCATGCAAGCCACTCCCCAACCGGAGCAAATGACCGTTTCACCTGCACAAAAACCCCTAGTAACCATTGTACACGCATCGGTTGGATCGGGCCACAAAGCCGCCGCCAACGCGATTGCACAAGCATTTGACCTTATCCTCGGCACCAAGGGAATCCCTGAGGATGTTGAGATCGAAGTCCTGGATATCCTCGATTTTGGACGCATTAGGTTCGATGGTAATAAAACAGCAGCGTCGTTTACCGGCGCCACGCGTCCCATATATGACCTAACCTGGCGATACACGTTTACGGGACATCTGCTCTGGGGCGGAGGCACGGCATGGTCACGTATTATGTTCCCTGCCTTCAACGAATATGTCCGCACCCGCAGGCCCATAGCCGTGGTCGCAACACACATCACGGCGGCCAACGTCGCTGTGGGTGCCCGCGTCATCACGGGTATCGATTATCCCGTCATCTGCGTACCAACAGACTATGAAGTCGAAGGCTTTTGGCCCCACAAGGACACCGATCTGTTCTGCGTAGCCAACGAATTTATGGCCGAGACACTTCGCCCCCGTAAAGTTCCCGAGACCAAAATCCGCATTACAGGCATCCCCATTCGCGCCGGGTTTGATACGGACTACAATCGCGAGGAAGAACTCGAGAAGTTCAATCTCCCCGCTGACAAGACCGTTGTGTTGGTGATGGCCGGTGCCAGTTTGCCTCAACCGTACGTTCGCTTTCGCGCGGAGATGGACCGCACACTCCCCTTCCTGCGCAGCTTCGAGGACATGCACTTTGTCTTTTTGCCGGGCAAGGATGAGGAATACGCCACCCGCCTCAAGACGCTCTTCGACGCCATGAAGCTCGAAAACGTCACGGTTCTGGACTACGTGGACGACATGGCGGCCCTCATGCACGGCTGCGACCTGGCAATCCTCAAATCGGGCGGGCTCACCGTCACCGAGTGCCTGTGCGCGCATCTGCCGATGATCCTACTGGGCAAATCATACGGTCAGGAAAAGGCCAACACCACGATGCTCACCGGCATGGGCGCCAGCATGCATGTCACCACCGCACGAGAACTCATCGTAACCCTACGTCACTTGCACGACCATCCCGAATCACTCAAAGCCCTACTCATCAACGGCGAAGTACTACGCCGCCCTCACGCTGCCAAAGACATCGCCATCGCAACCATGGAGCTCGTAGGCAAGCCCCAAAAGCGCAAACGAGCCTTCTGCCGCTTCTACTGGGGCGGCAAGCCTGCGCATATCCGCTAACATTGGACTGTCCGCCGTGGCGCAGGCCGCCCACACATATCATTCCATGCTCAAACATTCTCGCTTCGCTTCGCTCGCTGCGAAACTGCGCGTGGAACGATATGTGTGGGCGCCCTGCGCCACGGCTATACGTACGCACTAGCAGCCATATCGGTTACCCTACGAAAAGCAGCGAAGGGGAACTCGGAAACAAGTAATCAAAGTAATCCGATCTGACAAAGGAGCCGTCTCTTTGTCAGATCGGATTACTTGTTAGACACAGTTTCTAGATACAGCATTCGGCTTCAGATGGGAAGCCATAACCGATTGCGAGCATGTAAACGTAGCTCACCCCTGGGAGGCCCCTATATATCGTCCCGCGCGCAGTTTCGCAGCGAAGCGAGAATGTTTGAGCACGGGATGATATATAGGGGCCTCCCAGGGGCGAGCGGGCATTACGACGCCCATTTTCAACGAAGAAATGGGCTAAGCCACACCAGAAGAACCGAAGCCTCCGTTGCCTCGGTCGGTTTCGTCTAGTTCTTCTACTTCTATGAGGTTAACCGTGGGGACTTCTTGGATGACGAGTTGGGCTATGCGGTCGCCTTTGTTGATTTGGATGTTGTTGGAGGGATCCAGGTTGATGAGGATAACCTTGAGTTCTCCTCGGTAGTGGGCGTCGATGAGGCCCGGCGTGTTAACTATAGACAGGCCCTGTTTGATGGCGAGACCGCTGCGGGGCTGGACAAAGCCGGCGTAGCCGTCGGGCAGGGCGATGGCCAACCCAGTAGAGACCAGACGGCGTTCGAGGGGCTTCAGGACGCAGTCCTCGTTGGAGCGCAGATCCAAGCCGGCATCGGTGGGATGGGCGTATTTGGGAAGCTCGACGGTGGGGTCGAGACGCTTTATGTTGACGGTAATATTGGACATGGAATCACCTTAGCTTGTCGAGCTCTTGCAGAAACTCATCGACGTCTTTGAAATCGCGGTAGACCGAGGCAAAGCGGATGTAGGCCACCTTGTCGATCTTGGCCAAGCGCTTGAGCACCATGTCACCCAACTCATGGGACGTGACGGCCGTCAGCGTGCGAGAGCGCAGCTCGACCTCGATGTCGTCGATAATCTCATTGAGCTTCTTAGTATCGATATCACGCTTGATGGTGGCGCGCATCAAGCCGACGAGCAGCTTATTGCGATCGAACCGCTGCTTGGTTCCGTCTGACTTAATGACCTCGATTGGGTCTTCGCATCGCTCAAACGTTGTAAAGCGATAGTTACACGAACAACATTCGCGACGGCGCTTAATGGTGTTATTTGACTCCTGCATACGGGAATCAACGACGCGGGTATGTGCCTTGCCACATTTGGGACAGCGCATGGTACCTCCTCTTAAACGATAACAAGGGTACCATGCGCAGCGCGATAATGATTACGAACGAGCAGGAACCTTAAGATGCGCACCGGCGGCGAGCGAACCATGCTCCAGATGATTGACGTTACGGATCATGTCGGAAGTCTCTTGCGTGGAAAGGCCTTCGATAGGATATTCCTCGGCAAGCGACCAAAGAGAATCACCAGGCTGAACGCGAATAGTCTCGTAGGTAACGTTGGAAACGGACTCGGCATACGCGGCGTGACGAGCGCTAAAGACCGACGTAGCGAGGACAACGAAGAGCGTAAGCGCAACGGCAACGGCGACAATCGTCGGAACCTTCAGGGCAACGCGGGCCGGCGCAACTACAGCCTGCTGATTGCGAGCAGGCTTTACGGTCAAAGGCTGAAAGCCGGAGCGGCCACCCTGAACAACCGTAAAAGTGGGTTCTGCAGGCGTCTCGAGTTTAAGGGCAAGGTTTCCCTGGACCATATTCGTTGCGTTCATCATGTTCTCCTCTCGCGTGTTTTGCTGAGAACAGTTTTATCAAGCCGCGCGGACAAAAATGTCTAGCGCGAGAACGAATGTTCGGTTATTATTATCTTCGAACAGTTGTTCCTGTCAAGCAAAATTCGAACATTTGTTTGACATGGGTAGAGAGGATGCCCTGATGGCTCGCAAAATTACCAAGCGTCAGCAGCAAATTTACGACTTCATCAAGGAATATCAGCAGGAGAAGGGTTATCCGCCCAGTGTGCGCGAGATGGCATCTGCCGTGGGCCTTTCCTCCCCCAGCACCGTGCACGCCCACTTATCTGCCTTGGAGGCGCGCGGGCTGCTCAAGCGCGATGCCACCAAACCGCGCGCCCTGGAACTCTTTAACGAGGACGGCTCCTCTGTCTCAATTTCTAAATCTGACGAGCCCACCGCACCTCGCGGAACGGTCTCGCTACCGCTCGTTGGTCGCGTCGCGGCTGGGATTCCCATTCTGGCCGAGCAGAATATCGAAGACACTTTTACTATCCCGACCGAAATCGCCACTGATCAGGGTTCCTTTATCCTTGAGGTGCATGGGAGCTCAATGATCAATGTCGGCATCTTCAATGGCGATTACATCATCGTCCGTGAACAAAAGAGTGCCATGAACGGCGAAATCGTCGTGGCCATGATTGATGGTTCAGCGACCGTCAAGACGTTCTACAAGGAGCAGGGACGCGTACGCCTGCAGCCCGAGAATGACACCATGGAGCCTATCTATGCAACAAATCCCGTTATTTTGGGCAAAGTCGTCGGCTTGATGCGCCGGTTCTCGTAATGCAAAAACGCATCACCATCTTTGATACCGTCCGCGGGTTTACGATGATTTCAATGGCAGGTTTTCACGCTTGCTACGATCTCGCCTACCTGTACGGTTGGGATATGCCCTGGTTTACCCAGACTGTCTTTCAAGACATCTGGCGCGCCAGCATCAGCTGGGTATTCTTGTTTATCGCGGGTTGGATGTGCACTCTTTCGCGCAACAATATCAAACGTGCCGCCAAATACGCCTTAGCAGCACTCGTCGTCTGGCTGGCAACAACACTTGTCTCAGTCGATGATTCGGTTAATTTTGGCATCATCTACTGCATGGCCGCATGTACCGGCATCGTGGCGTTGACCGATCCCGTCCTTAAAAAGATATCAGCGAGATGGGGCATGTCCCTATGCCTTGTGATGTTCGCCCTCACCTGGAGCATCCCCAAAACAATCTACCCTGTCCCCTACCTGGCGTGGCTGGGATTTCCGAGCCCTGGGTTTGTCTCAGGTGATTACTACCCCATCATCCCGTTTATCTTTATGTATCTTGCAGGATACTTCGCCGCACATATAGCGCAGGGAATCGATAAGACCGTCCCTAGCTGGGCCTACGCCAACTCCCTGCCGGCGCTCGCCAGCCTTGGACGTTATGCACTACCCTTTTATCTGCTGCATCAGCCCATTATACTGGGCATTTTGGAGCTCGCCTACTCGGTGCGATAACGCTCGAGCCGCGGTGCAACACGAACCGGCAGTTTCGCCACAATACGAACGCCGTCCTCAAGATATTCCTCGTGCAAAAGGGTTCCCTGTTCATGCACCAGCGTGATGAGGGCGCCCTCGCGATACGGGATATCAGCAGAGAGCAACACATCGGTGGCAGCAGCCTCACGAGCAATACGGTCGACGAGATCGTCGAGTCCCTCGCCCGTCTGGGCCGAGAACAGCACGGCCTCGGGATAGCGACGACGGAAACTCAATCGATCAACGCTATCGAGAAGATCGATTTTATTGAACACCGTAAGCGTCAAACGCTCGCCGGCACCGATCTCGTCAAGAACGCGGTCGACAGCCTCCAGCTGTCGCTCATAGTCCTCGTCAGACGCATCTACGACTTTGAGAATTAGATCGGCACCCAACACCTCGGACAGCGTCGATTTAAAGGCATCGACAAGACCATGCGGCAGCTTTTGAATAAAGCCGACGGTATCGGTAATCGTCATTCCGCGACCGCCGGGCAGGCGATACGAACGCGTCGTCGGGTCGAGCGTAGCAAACAGCTTGTCCTGCGAAAGTACCGTAGAGCCTGTCAGGCGATTGAGCAACGTCGATTTACCGGCATTGGTATAACCGGCTAACGCGACGCGAAACGCCGGTGACTCAATACGACTCTTGGATTGAACATCACGACGCTGTTCAACCTGCTTGATCTCACGACGAAGCGCAGCGATCTTATTACGAATGAGGCGACGGTCGACCTCGAGCTGACTTTCGCCCTGACCAAAGCGTGAGCCGATGCCGCCGCGCGTCTGTTCCTTGGCGAGATGGCTCCACATGCCGCGCAGACGAGGCAACAGATATTGAAGCTGCGCCAGCTGTACCTGTAGGCGTCCCTCACGCGTCTGAGCATGCAGGCCAAAGATATCCAAGATCAGTGCCGTACGATCGATAATCTTTACCGTCTCGCCCACGGCTTTCTCCAAATAGGATTGCTGCGAGGGCGTCAGGTCGTCGTCAAAAATAACGACATCGGCATCCATGCGATGTACCAGACCGCACAGCTCCTCTACCTTACCGGAACCGATAAACGATTTTGGATACGGCTTTACCAAACGCTGAGACAAGCGAGCCACGCACTGGGCACCAGCCGTGTGGGCAAGGCGCTCCAGCTCATCGAGCGATCGATCGAGTGGCCATGCATTGTCGCGCCACTCAACACCAACCAAAATGGCACGCTCGGGCTCGGGTGCCGTGGGAACAAGGGGGAAACGAGCCATTAGGCAGCCTCAATACGATGCAGGATATCAGCAACGACCTCATCGATCGTACATTCATCCATATCAAACCACGCGATACGGTCATCGCGCTTAAACCACGAAAGCTGACGTTTGGCATAGCGACGCGAACGCATCTTAATGAGTTCGCGAGCCTCATCCATGCTCGTCACGCCATTGAAAGCATCGATGATCTCTTTATAGCCAATTGCCTGCATCGAAGTCAGGGCATCTCCCAGCCCCTGGTCCATAAGACTGCGAACCTCATCAACAAGACCCTGTTCAAACATCAGATCGACACGCAGGTTAATGCGCTCGTAGAGCACCTCACGATTACGCGTCAGACCAAACCATAGGGCATGATAATGCTCGCGCGGAACACTAAACTGACTTTTTTGCTTTGCATAGGAGATACCATCATCATGCATCTCGAGCGCACGAATCACACGGCGCACGTTATGGGGATGAATAACAGCAGCCGATTCTGGATCGCGCTCGGCAAGTAGAGCATGCAGTTCTTCCTCGCCAATACGCTCGGCAAGTTCCTGATACCCCGCGCGACGATCGCCCTCAAGCTCGCCCGAGGGAAAATCCATCTCATCCAGGGCGGCCTTGAGATACAAGCCTGTGCCCCCGCAAAACACCGGTAGGCGGCCCTCGCCAAGCAAACGCTCAACATGCGCGCGAGCGTCAGCCTGATAAAGCGCCGCAGAGTACGCCACACCCGGCTCTACAATGTCGACGAGACGCAGCGGCGCCGTACACTCATCGGGCGCCATCTTTGCGGTACCGATGTCCATGCCGCGATAGATTTGCATCGCATCGCACGACAGCACTTCGGACGAAAGACGAGCCGCCAAACGGTCGGCAACATCACTCTTACCAACCGCCGTCGGACCGACGATCGCAACGACGGAAAGACCTGCCCCGGGAGAAACCATTAGCGCGGCTCGCCCACAACGGAGCCGGACAAATACCAGGTCTTGGCAACGTCAACGTCAACATCAACGATCTTGCCAACAAGCTGATCGATGCTGTAACCCTCGGGGATAGGCGCATGCACGGTCTGATTCTTGGGACTCTTGCCCAGCAGGACCGCGTCGTTCTTTTTACTCGTTCCCTCAATGAGCGCCGGCACCACAGTATGAAGCTCACCCTGGTTGTACTCGTGCGCCGTGGTCTCGATAACCTTAACCAGGCGGTTGAAACGCTCGAGAATAACCTCATGCGGCGTAGGATCGTCAATCTCGGCGGCCGGGGTACCGGCGCGCTTGGAATAGATGAAGGTATAGGCCTGAGCATAGCGGACCGTCTCGGCAAGTGAGAGCGTCTGCTCAAAGTCTTCTTCAGTCTCGCCCGGGAAGCCAACGATAATGTCGGTCGAGAGCGCGATATCGGGCATGCGGTTGCGAATGCGATCGACCAGGCCCAGATAGTCCTCGCGTGTATAACGGCGATTCATCTCTTTGAGGATGCGCGTGGAGCCCGACTGAACGGCCAAGTGAAGCTGCGGCATGACGGCGGGCGTCTCGGCCATAGCGTCGATGGTCTCGGGGAGCAGATCCTTGGGATGCGAAGACGTAAAGAAGATGCGCTCCACACCCGTATCGCCCACGGCACGCAGCAGATCGGCAAAACGCGGCTTGCCAAACAGATCGCGACCATATGAGTTAACGTTTTGGCCCAGCAGCGTAATCTCACGCACGCCCTGGCGCACCAAACCGGTCACCTCGTCGACAATCTCCTCGAAGGGGCGACTTTTTTCGCGACCGCGCACGTACGGCACGATGCAATAGGTGCAGAAATTATTGCAGCCTGTCATGATGGGCACCCAGGCGTGATACTGGGTCTCGCGATGCCACGGCATGCTCATGGCATCCGTATCCTCATGCTCATTGGTGCGGATATGACGCTTACCATCAAGGAACGCCTCGGCAATGAGCTCGGCCACATGTGCGATGGAATGCGTGCCAAAGATGACATTGACGTTATCGACGTTGGTGAGCAGGCCCTCTCCATCACGCTGCGCGATGCAGCCGCCCACGGCAACCACACGCTTGCCCGAAGGCGAAGGCGGCAGGCTTTTGCAGGAATTGCACTGACCGTACAGGCGAGTATCGGCGGCCTCACGCACACAGCATGTCATGAAGACAACGATATCGGCATGCTCGGGATCGAGCGCCATGAGGCAGCCATACGAATCAAGCAGACCGCTCACACGCTCGGAGTCGTGCTGATTCATCTGACAGCCAAAGGTGCGGATAAAGTAGGTTTTACCGGCAAGAATATCGCGTACGGAACGCTGGTCCATGTGCATAAGTCCTAACGATGGGGAGCGAAACGAGGCAAGCAGAAGCTATGCCACAGGCTTAACATCATCCATGACGACGTTATCCATAGCAGCTCGATTGATCTGGTGAACGTAGATAGAAAGGCGGATGGCCGTGCGCGACTCCCCGTTAATGAGGATGTCGGAGAACACAGGCGCGCAGGAAATATCAAAACCGGTTGGAATCAAAAAACCGCGCGCGATAGCAACGGCCTTAATGGCCTGGTTGACAGCACCGGCACCGACACACTGGATGTTGACGGGTACACCATCCTTGACCATGCCGGCGATGGCGCCGGCAACGGAAGCGGGCGATGATTTGCTTGATACCTTCAGGCAATCCATGAAGAAACTCCTGCGTTTAAAAGTACGTTTTAACTGCAATAACTTTATCGTACCGAGTGGACTCGGTAAAGGCGCTATTCCTCTTTGGCAAGATCGAAGGTCACGGTGATTCGATCACGCGAAACACGGATCTTTGGGTCGCCGCAAAGATTGAGATAGTACCGGGCGGCAAGGTCATTAAAGTCGCGCTCCACAGCACGCGAAAACTGTGCCATGTCATCCTTGGCAATACGCAGCCCACGACGATCCTTCGCGAGATCGACAGGAGCCGGCGCATGCGAGGATGAGTCACGCTCGCGCAGCAGACGCGCAGTCACACCGCGAACGGGCTTAATCTGCCCTGCCAAAATTCGATGAGCCGTGCGCTCGGACATCTCAAGACCCAAACCCGAACAGATACGGATAAAGTCCTCGGCATCGGAGGCAAGGCTTAAACGATCGACAACCGGAAGCTCGCTCTCGTCGTCAATGAACAGGAGACGAGACGTATCGAGCCGACTTGACGACTGAGCATAAAGTGTCGCGGCAATCTCAGACGGAGAACCAAGATAGACATCGCAACCACGCAACTCCTCGAGCGCAAACTCACAAGCAGCGCGAATAATATTATGCGGACCGCGAGCACAGACATAATGACCGTCCTCATCCTTGACGGCCTGAGGCCAGCTGGACTGATCGGCGCGCTCACTGAGGCGGTCTACCGCGACGCTCACCTTAAAGGCTGAACCAAGATCGACACCGGACGTGACCACGCGGGCCTCGTCGGTGTTCTGCTTGATCGAAAACAATGCCATGCCACGACCGTGAACACCCCAACGATCCATTTTCATGCTCTCGAGCTTGGAGGTAACGCGGGCATCGAAGATTCGCTCTTGCATATCCTGCGGAACGCCCGAACCGTTATCCAGAAAGACAAGCGTGCGGACGCCATCTTCCTTGGTCGTGGCGAGATAGACCTTGTCGGCGCCGGCATCGCGAGCATTACGGAGCATTTCGATGACGATGTCCTCGACATGCTGAATGTCGTGCTTAGCCTGGCGCCGCTCGGCCTCCGAAACGCGGAGGCGGACATACCCCTCGCCAAGGTTCTCCTCGACGCGAAGGTTGCCCTCCCCCGACATCGACGCGATAAATGAGATGAGCTCGTTCGCGTCGCTCATGTTATTTAGCAATATCGACAGCGCGGCTCTCGCGAATCACGACGACGCGCACCTGACCGGGATACTCCATCTCTTCCTCGATCTGATGGGCGATATCGTGAGCCAGGACCGTGGACTGGGCATCAGAGATCTTGTCCGGCTGAACCATGACGTGGACCTCGCGACCAGCCTGCATGGCATAGGTACGCTCGACGCCGTCATGAGAGTTGGCGATCTCCTCGAGCTTTTCAAGACGCTTGATGTAGTTCTCGGCAGACTCGCGACGGGCACCGGGGCGAGAAGCAGAGACAGCATCGGCGGCCTGTACCAGGACATCGAGCACCGTGTTGGGGTCGACATCGGCATGGTGAGCCTCGATAGCATGAACGATAACAGGCTTCTCGCCATAACGGCGGGCAAGCTCGGCGCCGATGACGGCATGCGGCCCCTCGACGTCATGGTCGATTGCCTTGCCCAGGTCGTGCAGCAGGCCGGCGCGCTTGGCGGTCACAACGTCCAGGCCAAGCTCGGAAGCCATCACGCCGCACAGGTCAGAGACTTCGAGGGAGTGCTGAAGCACGTTCTGACCAAACGAGGTACGGTAGCGCAGGGCACCAAGGGTCTTGACGATCTCGGGGTGCAGGTCGTGAATGCCGGTATCGAATGCAGCTTGCTCGCCAGCCTCGCGCACGCGCTGCTGAACCAGGTCGGCAGCCTTGTGATACATCTCCTCGATGCGGGCGGGGTGAATGCGGCCGTCGGCGATGAGGTTCTCCAGAGCAACACGGGCGGTCTCACGACGGACCGGATCGAAGCTCGAAAGAACGACGGTCTCGGGCGTGTCGTCGATCACGAGGTTGACGCCGGAAACCTGCTCGAAGGTGCGGATGTTGCGACCCTCGCGACCGATGATACGGCCCTTGAGGTCATCAGAGGGAATGTGCACGGAGGTAACGGTGACCTCGGCAGTGTGGTCGGCAGCGCAGCGCTGAATCGCCAGGGAAAGAATCTCCTGGGCGGTCTTGTGGCACTCGGCGCGAACCTGCTGCTCGGACTCGCGAATGATCGTGGCGGCCTCGTGGGTGACCTCGCCGCGAACCTTATCGAGGAGCTCCTTGTGGGCATCCTCGCGGGTAAGGTCGGCGATACGCTCGAGCTCGGAGGTCTGCTTTGCGCAGAGCTCCTCGAGCTCACGGGAGCGCTTCTCGACCTGACCGGCCTGACTGGACAGCTGATGCTCGCGCTTGTCGAGAGCGTCGTTGCGGCGATCGAGGGATTCCTCGCGCTGCATCACGCGGTTCTCGAGCGTACGAATCTCGCTCTTACGCTGCTTGTCCTCGGCCTCGGCGGCCTGCTTGTTCTTGATGATCTCCTCTTTAGCCTCGAGCAGAGCCTCTTTTTTGAGGGTCTCGGCCTGACGCTTAGCATCACCGATCAGGGACTCAGCCTGTGCGTGTGCCGACTGGATCTTTTCGTCGGCCTCGTGAAGACTACCCTGCTTGGCGGTGCGCATGTAGGCGATGGCGGCGATGGCACCCAAAACGATGCCAACGAGCGCTGCGATGATAGGCATGCTCACTCCTTTTTATGGATTCGTTACACAACAAAGCGAACCGTCCTTACGAACGGCTCGCGACATTTGAGTAATATGGGCGCAGCTTATGCGGGTCGGATACAGATAAACATATAAACAAACTCATCACAGATGAGCACATATCACAAAGCAAATGACAGTGTTTATCGTACGTTGAACCACAACAACTGTCAAATAAATGGCCCCGGTACGGCGACTAAAACGCGGTGAACGGCAGGGCCACAAAACGCATACGCCTAAACCGCACATTCCTCGCGTTCGGCATCGAGACGTGACTTAACGGCATCGGCGGCGACGTGATACGAGAAGCCCCTCCCCATCAAAAACCGAACCAGTTTTTCGAATGCGCGCGTCTCTGGAACACGCCGCTTGGCGAGCAGGGCAGACGCACGCGCCAAATCGTCTTCGACGGCAAAATAATCCTCGGGATAACCGGGAATGTCATCGAGCACGACATGACGGCGCTTGAGCTCGGTCTCGATTTTGCGCTGTCCCCAACCGCGCCGCTTGCGCTCCTCGATAAAGTACGAGCAAAAGCGGCTCTCGTCTAAAAAACGATACTCGGTGGCGCGCTCGACGGCGAAATCGATCGCAGGCTGGTGAAAGCCGTAGCGAGCCAGCTTGTCACGGACCTCACCCGTCGCATGGTCGCGGCGCGATAACATCTCGGTCACCATGGTAAGTGCACATTTACGCTCAATGAGCTGCACTGCCTCGCGAAACTCAACCCAATCACAGGGAAGATCGGGGCGGTTTTTGACATACAGCCGCGCGACCCGCACGGGAATCCAAATGGACCGCTCAAAACCGCCCTCAAGCTCACAATCGATATGTGCGCAAGGCTTTTTGGACGCATACCCGCTCGAGAACGAGGAGACCGCCTTCTTATCGGGAAAGACGACCGTGGCCTCGGTCACCGTATACGACATGAGCGTAACCGCTACTCGTCGTCATCATCGAGCATGGCGGAACCATCGATGGCGTAAAGCTCGTCAAACTCCTCAGGCGCAGGCTGATCGGTCAGCTCGACCTCGGACGGAGCATCGTCATCAAACTCAAGTCCACAGGCAAGGCGGACCTTATGCTCAATCTCGTCGGCACAATCGGGGTGTTCGCGCAGGAACGCCTTGGCGGCCTCGCGACCGTTGCCGAGCTTATCCTCGCCATAGGCAAACCAGGAGCCCATCTTCTTGCAAATGCCGCACTCGACAGCCATGTCCAGAATCGAGCCCTCCTTAGAGATGCCCGTACCGTACATGATGTCGAACTCAGCAGAACGGAACGGAGCTGCCACCTTGTTCTTAACGACCTTGGCGCGCACGCGGTTACCGATAACCTCGTCCTTAAGCTTAATGCTGTCGATGCGGCGAATGTCGATACGCACCGAAGAGAAGAACTTAAGGGCGCGGCCGCCCGTCGTGGTCTCGGGGTTGCCGAACATGACGCCGATCTTCTCACGCAGCTGGTTAATGAAGATGCACGTCGTGTTGGACTTGGACAGCGAGCCGGCGAGCTTGCGGAGCGCCTGGCTCATCAGGCGAGCCTGAAGACCGACCGTAGTGTCGCCGATTTCTCCCTCGATCTCGGCACGCGGGGTCAGCGCAGCGACGGAGTCAACGACGATGGCATCGATGGCGCCGGAACGCACGAGCATGTCAACGATCTCGAGCGCCTGCTCACCCGTATCGGGCTGGGAAATGAGCACCTCGTCGATATCCACGCCGATGCGTGCGGCATACGTGGGATCAAGCGCGTGCTCGGCATCGATAAATGCCACAACGCCACCCATTGCCTGGGCCTCGGCCAGGATCTCGAGCGAAAGCGTCGTCTTACCGGAGGACTCAGGACCGTAAATCTCGACGATACGGCCACGCGGCACGCCGCCGATACCCAAGGCGGCATCGAGCGCCAGAGAGCCCGTCGGAATAGCTTCGACCTCGAGCTCGGGACCGCCGTCGCCATACCTCATAATAGAGCCCTGGCCGAACTTCTTCTCGATCTCGGCCTTGGTGGTGGCGATCATCTCGTCGCGCTCTTTGCCCGTCGTGCGTGCATGAACGGTACGTACGGGACCTGAATTCTTGGCCATGAATAGCCCTCCTCTTAACAACCTGAAACGATAATAAACGAACGGCTGTTCGTGGTCAACCGTTCAGATTCATCATATGCACCTGACCATTCCAAAACCCGACCAAACGCCGACCAATCACCGACCAAACGCTTGACCGCGCCAATCACAAATACGACTGCTCGAACAAATTTAGGCCATATACCAGCGCAAACACCAATACCGTCAAAGGTCCCTATCTCCACAATTAAGGGGCCCTAAGGCCCCTTAAACCACGTCTATTCCATAGAATTGAGCACGCGGACAATGCACTCCAAAGCCTCCGCGACCGCATAGGCCCGAACGCACGACCGATCGCCCTCATAATGACAACGTGCAGACTCGACAACCGGCGCTCCCCCATCGGCCGCGCGATACGCCCAGCCAATATAGAACGTGCCGGCAGGGTCTTGCTCGGTGCCACCACCGGGCCCAGCGTAGCCCGTTGCGCTTACGGCAATATCGCTCTGATAGAGTTCAAGCGAGCCCGCGGCCATCTCGCGCGCCGTCTGATGCGACACGGCACTAAACCGATCGAGCGTTTCCTGCTCGACGCCGAGCACGCGATGTTTGATCTCATCGCAGTAGGTCACCGCACCGCCACGAAGCACCGCCGAGGCACCCGGGATATCGGCAATCGTCGAGGCGATCATGCCCGCCGTCAGCGACTCCGCCGTCGACACCGTCACACCACGGGCACTCGCGCGCTCGACAATATCGCGCGCCAACTCCTCGTTGTTTGCGGCGATCTGCAAATAAGACTCCGTCATACCCACCAGGACCTAGACCGAAAAGACGATCTTACGGCAGTTCCAGAAGTACTGGGCACCCGAGACAATGGTCAAAATCACGGCGATGACGTACAGGAAGCGCGACACCGAATAGACACCGAGCAGCAGCGACACCGGCCCCAGCTGAAGACCGGCCATAGCAAAAACGCACAGGTAACCGCAAATGGAGACCATCGTGGTTGCCGTTTTGTACTTGCCGAGCTTATCGGCCGCAACGACCACACCGGCCGCACTCGCGACCATGCGAAGGGCGCTCACCAGCAGCTCACGGAATAGGATAATGAACACGGACCACACGGTCACCGCGCCAAAATCCAAGAACAGCAGCAGGGCCGAGAACACCAGTAGCTTGTCGGCGATGGGGTCCAAGAACTTACCGAAGTCGGTGATCTCGTTGCGCGAGCGCGCCAGATAACCGTCGACCTTATCGGTGCACGACAGGATCACATACAGAATGAAGGCAGCGGCGGCGAGCGGGCCGTCGAAGGTGCTCCAATCCGTACCGGCAACACTCGTGTGAGACAGCGCCGAGACGATCATGAACACCGGGATAAAGACGATGCGAACGCACGTCACGATGTTGGCGGGCGTCCAGACACTCGTCAGTTCCTTATTGCTCTCGTTTGCCACGATGCTCTCCTACTCCACAACATGGCCGATAAGCTCATAGCAGAAGCTATCGGTAAACTCGACAGTCAGAATATCGCCCACGGACGCCTCGCTGGCGTCCAAGTGCACCGCACCATCGGAATCGGGCGCCTGGAACCAGGCATGGCCGATCAGCTCGGCGCCATCCTCGGTCTCTTCGATACCGTCGACGATCACCTGGGCGCGCTCGCCCACATGTGCGGCGGTAGCGGCAAAACCGAGCGACTCGGCCAGATCCATGGCCTCCTGGGCGCGCTCAAGCTTGACCTCCTCATCGACCTGGCCCTCCATCTTGGCGGCCAGGCTACCTTCCTCACGCGAGTAGGCAAAGACGCTCGTGTAGTCAAAGCCGACGGTGTCCATAAAGTCGATAAGGTCGCGGAACTCGTCGTCGGTCTCGGTCGGGAAGCCGACCATGGCCGTGGAACGGATCACGATGCCGGGGATACGCTCACGAAGGTCGCGGAACAGATCCTCGAGCTCCTGGCGCGAACCGGAGCGACGCATGGCCTTGAGGATGCGCGCGTCGCAGTGCTGCACGGGGATATCGATATAGGGCAGCACCTCGGGCGTATCACGAATGGTCTCAATGAGCTCGTCAGTCATGCCCTCGGGCTGCAAGTAGAGCACACGGACCCAGACGTTGTGCGGGCGCACGGCCTCGGCGACGGCACGCAGCAGCTGCGCCAGATTGCGCGGCGAGCCCTCGGCGACGTCCTCGTCGGCAAAGTCGATGCCCCAAATACCCGTGTCCTGGCCGATCAGCACGATCTCGCGCACACCGCCGGCAACCAGGTCGCGCACCTCGGAGATAATGCTCTCGGCATTGCGCGAATGATAGCGACCGCGAATATAGGGGATCATGCAGAAGCTGCAGAAGCGGTTGCAGCCATCGGAAATCTTGACGTAAGCAACGGCGCCCTCGACGGTACGCTTGACCTGAGGGATATAGGCCGCGGTCTCACGCTCGACACCCAGCACGCCATCGATGACCGCCACGATGCCGTCCTCCTCGTCGGCCTTCACAAAGGCAGCGACCTCGGGCAGCTCGTCAGGCAGGTCGTCGCCATAGCGCGACGGCACACAGCCGCACATAACGATGGGGCAAGAACGAACGCCGTCCTGAACCTCGTTGGCGAGCTCGAGCGTGGTCTCGATGCTCTCGGACGTTGCGGAGGCGAGGAACGAGCATGTATTGACGATGGCGATATCGGCATCCTGCGGGTCGAATGCCTCCTCGTAGCCCGCAGCAGTCAAAAGAGAACGCATGCGGTCGGTGTCGACCTCGTTCTTAGCGCACCCGAGGGTGATGTAGAGCACGGAGCCCAACGGTGTATCCATGTTGGAGAGCGGTCCTTTCGAATGAATTAACGGTAGTTGGTAAATTGAAGCGGCTGGCCGTAGTCCTGATCGTGCAGGAACTGGATAACAGCCTGAAGCGCATCTTTAGAGGCCGAGGAAACGCGCAGTTTATCGGCCTCGATGGTTACCTTAACCTTGAGTTTTTGGTCCTTGACGTCCTTGTTGATCTTCTTGGCGGTCGTCTGGTCGATACCCTCCACGATATGGCCGAGCACGCGAACAGTACCGCCCGAGGCAGCCTGCGGAGCATCCCAAGAGACGGCCTTGAGGTCGATGCCGCGCTTGATGAGCTTAGAGCTCAGGACGTCGATAATCTGCTTGGAGACAAAGTCGGCCGGAGCGTTAATCGTAAAGAGCTTGTCGCCCTTCGAAAGCTCGATTGTGGCGCCGGAATCCTTAAGGTCATAGCGCTGGGAGATTTCGCGCGTAGTCTGCTGGAAGGCGTTGTCGACCTCCTGCATGTTGACCTCGGACACAACATCAAAGCTGGAATCTTTAGCCATGGTTCATCCTTTCGCTTGCGAGCAGTCTAGTAGCTATCGTACGAATAATCGGCAGAATCGGTCGTCGTTTGACCGTCGGTGACGGTATCGGTGCCGTCCGTGGACTGGGCATCGGTGCCGTCGGTACCATCGGTTCCGTCGGTGCTTTCGATGCCATCGGTGCCGTCGGAGCCCTCGCCGTCCTTGGCGTCGGTGGTCTCCTTCTTGGGAACGGTAATGGTCACACGAGCCACGCCCGATGTCTTAGTATCGTAGCGGACCTTTTCGCCGTTCTTGGTGACCGTGACGTCGGAAGGCTTGGACGTAGTGATTTCAATCGAAGACTCGGGCGTGTACTCCTGCTCAAAGGGGCCGGTCGCCTGGGCGCCATAGACCGACTTACCGTCGACCTTGACTTCTATCCACGCGGTCTTGCCCTTGGCGACAGAGACTTTGACCTTCGTAACCTCGTTTTCGCCCTTCTTGGTCGTCTTCTTAGCGGTTTCCGAATCAGTCGACTCGTCCGTAGCCTCATCGGCCGTTTCGGTCTTCTTGGAAGACTTCTTGGTCGTCGTCTTGGTTGCCACAGGGGTCTCGGGCGTCGATTCGGGAGTCGAAGAGCCGCAGCCGCGCAACAGAACCACAATGAGCACGATGAGCAGCAGCGCAACGGCACCGATACCGGCGTAAACGATACGCGGATCGAGTCCGTTGTTCTGAGGGGCACGCACGCCACCGCGCCCACGGTTGGATCCGTCACGACCACTGCCCTGAGGCATACGTCCGCGATTGTTGTCGGGACGACCGCGATAACCGCCCTGGCGCTGCATATTGCGCTGACCCGAACGAGGTGCGAGCTCGCTACGGCCCTGGTAGTTACGCTGGCCCGAACGCGGGGCGGAGGAGCGCTGGCCAGACGGTTGCGACTGCGAGCGCAGACGCGGTGTCACCTGCGTAGTATCTGCGTCTGCATAACCGCCGCGAGCACGACCGGCAGAGACACCACGGTAGCCACGATCGGAATAGCCGCCATCGCCGTAGCCGACACGGGGATCGCGCGCCACACCGCGGGCAGCGGGAAGCGCGCGATCGTCGGGCGTAGGCGTCCTGCGGAAACGATCGCGCTGAGAACGGATTTCCTCACTGGACCCCGTCTCGGTAATATAGCCAGCCTGCTGCGGACGCTGACCATAACGCGTTGAGCGACCGCCCTGAACCATCAGGAAGCGCCCGTTATCCACCGAGGAACGCGAATTGACATAGCCGGCGGCATCCTGAAAACGACCGCCTTGCTGCGACGTCTCGCGCTCGTATGCCATCAGCTCGTCAAAGTAGGCATTGACGACCTCGCGCGGATTGAGGCCCAAAAAGCGTGCATAGCTCGAAATCATGCCCTGCGCATAGCCGCGCGGGGGCATCGACGCAAAGTTACCGGTCTCGAAAAACTCGATGATCTGCGGTCTGATTTTGATGGTGTTGGCGACCTGCTGAATGGAAAGGCCCATTCGGCGACGCTGCTCGAGCAGCATGTCACCAAAGCGTGCAGCCATCAGAATCCTCCAAACTCACGATCTTCACGTGCCATCTCGGCGTCGACAGACTCCAGCGCGGCAAGCCCCTCCTCGTCCAACAGGACCTCGCGCGGCTTGGAACCGTCGGGCGGGCCGACGACACCCTTTTCTTCCAGCATGTCCATAATACGCCCGGCACGCGCGTAGCCAACCTTCAGACGACGTTGCAGGCCAGATGTGGAGCCAAGCTGCGATTCCACCACAATATGGGCGGCTTCCCAAATGAGCGGATCATCGTCTTGCGGCTCGGCTACTCCGGTGCGGACAATGCCGCCGCCACCCGCCATGGACATGGAAGCGGGCGCCACGGCAGACAGAATCTCCTCGTGGTAGTCGGGCTCGCTCTGCGACTTGACGAACTCGACAATCTCATTGATTTCATCGTCCGAGACAAAGCAGCCCTGGATACGGCGAGGCTTGCCCCAGTCGACCTTGGAGAACAGCATGTCGCCCAAACCGGTAAGCTTTTCGGCACCCATCTGGTCGATGATGACGCGCGAGTCGATGCCCGTGGCGACGTTAAAGGCGATGCGATTGGTGATGTTGGCCTTGATGAGGCCCGTCACCACGTTTGAGCTGGGACGCTGCGTGGCCACGATAAGATGAATACCGGCGGCACGGCCCAGCTGTGCAATACGCACGATCGAGGCCTCGACATCCTTACCGGCGACCATCATCAGGTC
Source organism: uncultured Collinsella sp. (assembly GCA_900545745.1). Taxonomy (GTDB): domain Bacteria; phylum Actinomycetota; class Coriobacteriia; order Coriobacteriales; family Coriobacteriaceae; genus Collinsella. Next base: position 39,370 of record URAD01000006.1, on the reverse strand, counting down.
CGAGAGCTCGTCAATGATGATGACCAGGTAGGGCATCTTTTGCGGCGGATTGTCGTAATGCTCAAACTCGCCGGCGGCCTGCTTTTCGTTGTAGGTCGAGATCTTACGCACGTTGAGACGCTCGAAGACCTTCAGGCGACGCTCCATCTCGGACACGGCCCATTGCAGAGCGCTCGCGGCCTGCTTGGGCTCGGTCACCACGGGCACATAGAGATGCGGCAGTCCGTTATAGCCCGCAAGCTCGACGCGCTTGGGGTCGACCATGATCAGGCGAACGTCCTCGGGAAGAGTACGCATGAGCAGAGTCGTGATGATGGAGTTGATCATCACCGACTTACCAGAACCGGTCGTACCGGCAATCAACAGGTGGGGCATCTTGGCAAGGTCGGCGACAACCGGCGTGCCCTCGGCATCGCGGCCGATGGCGAGCTCGAGCGGACCGCCCTTCACATAGGGCAGCACGTCGCCCAGGTTGACGTTCTGGCGCTTGCGGTTGGGAATCTCGATGCCCACGAGCGAGGTGCCGGGGATCGGGGCAAAGATACGTACCGACTGGGCAGCGAGCGAAAGCGCGATATCGTCCTCGAGGCTCGAAATCTTGCTCACGCGCTCGCCCTCACCAGGTTGCAGCTTAAAGGTCGTCACCGTGGGGCCGGCGATCCAGCCGACCACGCGGGCACTGCGGCCAAACTCAAGCAAGGTGGATTGCAGTGACTCAACGGTCTGCTCCAACTCCTTGTCCGAAGACGCGGCGGAAGCCGACTGCGGGTTGGCATGCAGGATTTCGAGCGGCGGAAGCTTGAGGCCGTCCTCTTCTTCGCCCTCGTTATCTGCGGCGCCACCGTCCGCTCCCCCATCGCTAGCCGCAGCCGATTCGACGGCACTCGAGGCAGGCGCATCGGCAACCTTGGGATGCTTCAAGAAGTCGGGAATCTGAGGTGCTGCCGAAACAGGATTCACCGCAAACGGCGGTTCGAACTCGTCGATCTTATCGGGGTCGTCTTCCATCGAAAGCTGGCCGGTTACCTGGTCGCGCTTTGCATGGCGACGCGGCAGCAAAGTTGTCTTTGCGGTCTCAATCGGAGCCTCGTCGTCCTCGTCATCGCCCTCGGTGAGCTCAATCTCGCTATCGGACCAAGACGGGTCGGGCTCGCTTGTATTGAGCTTAGGCGCAGCCTTGCCCTTCTTGGCATGGCGGCGCGGCAGCAGCGTCGTCTTAGCGCGCTCAACCTCAACCGACTCGGACACGTCGACAAACGGATTCTCGTCCTCGTCGTCATCGTCCAAAACCGGGTCCACATCGTTGCCCATGACCGTGGTCACGGCAGCATCGGAGCCCTTTTGACGAAGAATGCTCAGGTGCGGACGGGCAACGCCGGGCACCGACAGGGCTTCGTCGTCACCCCACGGGCTGGCGTTGACATCGGCACGACGGCGCTCGGCAAAATCGGCCGCACGGTCGCGAGCAGAGCGCAGCACGCCACCCACCGAAAAGCCGATGATGACCAAGCCCACGACGACAAGGCCCAACAGGACTACCATCGCGATAGGCTTACCCAGGGCATTCTGCAGCGCACTCGCAATAAACGCACCGATGTAGCCACCCGAGGCGGACAAATTTTGCGGCGTGAACATAAGGTCACACGAGACACTCGTACCCGGCACCATCAGCGAAAGAATGGAGACGACGGCGATAAAGACCACGGCTCCGCCCGCAACAGAGCGCACGTTGAGCGGCGAGTCCTCGCCTAAAAAGAGCGTGGCGGCAAACAGCAAAATAACGATCGGCAGCACGTAGGCGCCCAGACCAAAGCCCAGGTGGTAGAAACCGGCAACCGCAGCCGTAACGGGTGCAGTCGCCGGCGAAATCACGGCAATGAAGGACGCAATCGCCAAAACGGCGATGACCACGCCGGCGATATCGCGGTTGGCCGAGGGCTCGACCAGGGGCTCAAAATCGTCGAAGTCGGTCTCGTGGCCCTTATTGGCACGAAGATGGGAACCGGCACCCTTAGCAGATGCCGGTTGGTTGTTGGCTTTATTGCCTTTGGCGTTTTGTGCAGATCCGCGCGCCAAACTAAACCTCCATGACGACCGGGATGATCATCGGACGAGTGCGCGTACGACTCCAGATAAAGTTAGAGAGCGAGTCGCGCACGGCCTTGCGAATGGCATCGGAACCGCTGCTCGTAAAGCTGAACTTGCCCTTCTCAATCGTCTTCATAATAGACGCGGAGGCATCCTCGGAGAACTGGTCGTCGATGGCAAACGAGACGCCGCGGCCCGAGAACTCGATGGCCTCAATCTTCTTGTGCTTGAGCGAGACGATGGCGACGGCCGTGACCATACCGTCATTGGCGAGCTTCTGGCGATCGCGCAGGACGATGGGGTCGGTATCGCCGATACGCAGGCCGTCGACGTAGACGACGCCGGACTCGACGGGCGTACCACGCTTGACGATACCACCGCGCATCTCGAGCGTGTCGCCGTTATCGAGGATAAAGATGTGATCATCCTTGATGCCCATCTTGCGGGCCAGCTGGGCATGGGCGCGCAGATGCACGGCCTCACCGTGAACCGGCATAAAGTACGTGGGCTTGGCCATGGCCATCAGGAGCTTAAGCTCCTCCTGGCTGCCGTGGCCCGAGACGTGGACAAGAGCACGGTTCTTATCCCACACGTCGCAGCCGAGCTTGGCCAAGCTGTTGACGACCTGCTGAACGGCTTTCTCGTTGCCGGGAACGGGAGTTGCCGAGAGGATGACGGTATCGCCCTCGTGGATAGAGAGCGTCTTGTGCTCGCCATTGGCCATGCGGGACAGGGCCGACAGCGGCTCGCCCTGCGAACCGGTGCACATGACGACGATCTTGTCGTCGGGCAGGTTATCGATATCGAAGGCATCGATGATATCGGCATCGTCGATGTTGAGGTAGCCCAGCTCGCGCGCGACGCGGGTGTTGGTGAGCATGGAGCGACCGGTCACAACGACCTTACGGCCGCACTTGCGGGCGGCATCGCAGATCTGCTGCAAACGATGGATATGGCTCGAGAACGAAGCGACGAACACGCGACCCGGGGCGTTCTTGATGGCATGCAGTAGGTTGGGACCAACCTCGGCCTCGGACTTGGTAAAGCCGGGAACCGTGGCATTGGTGGAGTCGGACAGCAACAGGTCGATGCCCTGCTTGGCAAAGCGGCTGATAGCGGCATAGTCGGGCGTGACACCATCGATGGGCGTCTGGTCGAGCTTAAAGTCGCCAGTGTGCATAACGGTGCCCTGATTGGTGCGAATGAACACGCCCAGAGCGCCGGGGATGGAGTGCGTCATCGAGAAGAAGTCGAGCGAGATGCCGCCGAGGTTGACATGGCTGCCGCCCTTAACCTCGCGGAACTTGGGTGCGCGGATGCGGAACTCAGAAAGCTTGCCTTCGATAAAGCCAAGCGTCAGCTTGCTCGAGAAGATGGGCACCTTGTTGTTGAGGTCCTGCAGCAGATACGGAAGCGAACCGGTGTGGTCCTCGTGGCCGTGGGTGACGACGATACCGCGGAGCTTCTCCTCGTTCTCCAGAACATAGGTGTAGTCGGGAAGCACCAGGTCAATACCGGGCTGGGAATCGTCGGGGAACATGAGGCCAGCGTCAACGAGCACCATGTCGTCGCCGCATTCGAAGACCGTCATGTTCTTGCCGATGCCGTCAAGGCCGCCGAGCGGAATGATCTTCAAGGGAGATGATTTTTTAGCTGCCATAGGTTAGTGTGGTTTCCTTTCTTCGAAACGGGTCTGGAACAACCGACGGGGCGCTTCTGGCAAACCGACCGCCGGGAACGTACAAACATGCATCGCAGAGTCGATGCAATAACCTCAGTATGATACCCATTTGCACAACAACAGACCACCCATGCATCAAAGCCCCATCTGAACTGGTCTATCCCGCCGGTCTGGTCTCAGCGGGCCCGGCACGGGCTAAGTTTCCTGCTCTACAGTCCTGCGCAAGACGGAAAGCACATTAAGTGCTTTCCTTTGCGTGCGGAACTCGCGATAAACTTAGCCCGTGCCGGGCCCGCTGAGACCAGACCTGACAAAAAGGGACAAGTTTATTTTGGTCAGTTTTATCTGGGGCAATGGCGCACATGCGATTATCTAAAGATCTGAATTCAGATAACTGAATAGACTGTCTGACAAAATCGCAACCCACACCTACCAGCCCTTTTGCTATTCCCGGCGGGGGCCGCGGATAAAGTTTATCGCGAGTTCCGCACGAACAGGAGGCCACTTAATGTGGCCTCCGTCGTGAGCAGGACTGTAGAGCAGGAAACTTTATCCGCGGACCCCGCCGGGAATAGCAAAAGGGCGACCCCTGTACGGAGTCGCCCTTGTTGATCTGCTTATGTTTAGCTGTTACTCGGCGTCGTGGTGGCGGCGGGGCTTGCGGCCTCCGTTGTCGCCGGGACGGCGCGGACGGTCGCTGCGCTCGCGACGCGGACGCTCACGACGCTGGAAGTGCTCGCCGTCGCCCTCGGAGGCACCCTCGGCGCGAGCCGGAGCCTCGGGCTTATCCAGACGATCGAGCGAGATCTTGCCGCGATCGTCGACCTCGATGACGACGACCTTGACCTCGTCGCCCACGTTGAGGACGTCCTCGACCTTCTCCACGCGGCCCTTGGCGACGCGGGAGATGTGCAGCAGGCCGTCCTTACCGGGCAGCAGGTTGACGAAGGCGCCGAAGGGCTGGATGGAGACCACGCGACCGGTGTACTCCTCGCCCGGCTCGGGAACCTTGATGATGAGCTTGATGCGCTCGACAGCCTGGTCGACGGACTCGCCGGTGCCGCCGACAAAGACGGTGCCGTCCTCCTGGATGTCGACCGAGGCGCCGGTCTCGTCCTGGATGCCGCGGATAACCTTACCGCCGGAACCGATGACGTCGCGAATCTTGTCAGTCGGAACCTGGATGGAGACGATACGCGGGGCGGTGCTGCGCGTGGTGTGGCGCGGCTCGGGGATCACATCGAGCATCTTCTGCAGGATGAAGGCACGACCCTCCTTGGCCTGCTGCAGGGCGCGGGCCAAGATATCGAAGGTGAGGCCGGTGGCCTTGTTGTCCATCTGCAGGGCGGTGATGCCCTCGGTGGTGCCGGTGACCTTAAAGTCCATGTCACCCAGGAAGTCCTCGAGACCCTGGATGTCGGACAGGACCACGGTCTTGCCCTCCTCCTGGATCAAGCCCATGGCGATACCGGAGACCGGGCGCTTAATGGGCACGCCGCCGTCCATAAGGGCGAGCGTGGAGCCGCAGGTCGAAGCCATCGAAGAGGAGCCGTTGGACTCCATGACCTCGGAGACCACGCGGATGGCGTAGGGGAACTCGTTCTCGTCGGGAAGCACCGGGAGCAGAGCGCGCTCGGCCAGGTTGCCGTGACCGATCTCGCGGCGCTTGGGGCTGCCCATGCGGCCGGTCTCGCCGGTGCAGAACGGCGGGAAGTTGTAGTGGTGCATGTAGCGCTTGCCCTCGGTGGGCTCGATGGTATCCAGACGCTGGCCCTCGTTGAGCATGCCGAGCGACAGGACGGAGAGCACCTGGGTCTGGCCACGCTGGAACAGGCCGGAGCCGTGAACGAGCGGCAGGTAGTTGTCCTTCACCATGATGGGACGGATCTCGTCGGCGGCACGGCCGTCGACGCGCTCACCGGTCTCGACGACCATGGTGCGCATGGCCTTCTTCTCGAGCTTCTTGAGCGCCACGGGGATCTCGCGCTCCCAAGCGGCCTGCTCCTCCTCGGTAAACTCGGCACGGATGGACTCCTTCAGAGCCTCGACCTTGCCGATACGGGAGAGCTTGTCGGCGTCGCGAAGGGCAGCTGCCATCTCGTCGTAGTGGGCGAAGATGCGCTCCTGGACCTCCTCGACGGGCTGGTCGAGCGGGTACTCCTTCTTGACGATGGGGCCGTTGACCTGCTCCCACTCGGCAACGAACTCGTCCTGAGCCTGGCAGAAAGCAGCAAGGGCCTCCTGGCCAAACTTCATGGCGGCGAGCATGTCGTCCTCGGAGATCTCCTCGGCGCCGGCCTCGACCATCGAGATGAAGTCGGCAGAGCCGCCCAGCTCCAGGTCCAGATCGGAGTTCTCGCGCTCCTCGTAGGTGGGGTTGACGATAAACTCGCCGGTCTCCACGTTACGGCCGATGCGCACGCAGGCAAGCGGACCCTCGAAGGGCACGCCGCCGAGCGTCATGGCCAGAGAAGCACCCATGACGTTGATGACGTCGAAGGGGTTGACCTGGTCGGCGACGAGCGAGGTGGCGACGATGTGCACCTCGTTGCGGAAGCCATCCGGGAAGCTCGGGCGAATCGGACGGTCGATCATGCGCGCGGTGAGCGTAGCCTTCTCACTGGGACGGCCCTCACGCTTGAGGTAGCCACCCGGGATGCGGCCGGCGGCGTACATCTTCTCGTTGAAGTCGACGGTCAGCGGGAAGAAGTCGTAGTTCTTACGCTCCTTGGAGACGACCACGGTGTCGAGCATCGTGGTGTCACCCTGCTTGACCAGGCAGGCGCCGGTGGCCTGCTTGGCAAGCTCGCCCGACTCAAAGGTGTAGGTCTTGCCGTACAGCTCAAAGGTCTTGGATACGAGTGTCATTGTTCTCCTTTACCCCGCAGACCCCTTGCCTGCGGGCTTCTCATGTGACGCGGGCCCCCTGCCCCCGCCACGCTTCAGAGCGTGATTGTTCGCGCCCTTACACAAAAAGAGCGCCCCGCTGCGCAGGACGCTCTTAGCATGTACAAATCCTACTGGATGTTGTCGCGGATGCCCAGAGCCTTGATGAGCTCACGGTACTCGACGATGTCGTTCTTCTTGATGTAGGAGAGAAGACGACGACGACGGCCGACGAGCATGAGCAGGCCACGACGGGTGTGGAAGTCCTTCTGGTGGGACTTCATGTGCTCGGTCAGCTCCTTGATGCGCTCGGACAGGATGGCGACCTGAACCTTGGGGTTGCCGGTGTCGACCGGGGTGTTACCGAACTGGGCAGTCAGCTCCGCCTTGCGCTCTTTGGAAACAGTCATTGTTTCACCTTTCGTTTTACGTCGCCCGCGGGCGACTCGATTCGCCTCGGACTGGGAAGCCGCCGGTGGAGCGAGCAACCAAGGTCGAGGTACCAACAGGTCGGCATGATACCACAAGCAGCCCGCGCCTGCGCATCATCACCGACCCAACATGAATTCCATCGCACGGAGGCGTTGATCGGTGTGCGTCGCAGCCCACACATGCGAAAGCCCGAGCAGGAATGCCGCCGTATGCGGGTCGATTCGCTCGGCCATGAGCGCATCGAAGGTCATGGACATGAGGGCGCGCAGCCATGCGGTCTCACCGGTCGACACCAGTTCGGCACCTGGAACGCTCGACGCGCACGACCCGCACATGAGACCGCCCGCCTGGGGTGAAAAATACGACAGCATGGGGTCTCCGCACAGCACGCAGGCCGAAAAATCGGGTCGATAGCCAACGTGCGACAGCAACTTAAAGACATATGCCGCCACAAGTAGGTCCATATGCGCCGTGTCAAGCCCGCTGCCCACCAGGGCAAGCGCTCGCTGCGTGATGGCAAAGGTAAACGGGTCCTCGGCGTCCTCGAACGAGCACACGCGCGCAACCTCGGCGATCGCGCTTGCGGCGCAGGTCGTCTCGTAATCGGGCGCAGCGCCGAGCGGCGCCTCCATAAGCTCGGCCTGGGAAACCACGTCGAGTGACCGTCCATGTGCGAGCAGCATATCGACCGTACAGAACAGCTCGCAGCGCGCAGCCAGGCGTCCGCCGGGTTTGCGGGCGCCCTTTGCCACGGCACGAACCTGCCGCCCCCGCTCGTCAAGCATCGTCAAGATCAGGTCGGTCTCTTTGAGCTTCGTCTTGTCGAGGACGAGCACCTTGGTGCGATATGTCCGGGAGCCTGCCATGCGCGCCGCGCGTCCTTAGTCCTCGGCGTTGTAGCCAAAGCGGCGAATCTGGGCCTCGTCGTCACGCCAGCCGGCCTTGACCTTCACGTCCAGCTCCAAAAAGACCTGCGTGCCAAAAATGCGTTCAAGATCGCGTCGGGCGTCGATACCGATATGCTTGATCATCTCGCCGCCCTTGCCGATGATGATGCCCTTTTGGCCCTCGCGCTCGACGTAAATGGTGGCGTGCACGCGCAGCACCTTCTTGGTCTGCTCGAGCGCATCGCAGATCACGCCAACGGAGTGCGGAATCTCATCACGGGTGCGGCGCAAGACCTTCTCGCGCACAAACTCGGCAACGAGCGTCTCATCGGAAGCGTCAGTACCCATGTCCTCGGGGAACCAACGCGGACCCTCAGGCAAAAAGTGCGCAACGGTCTCTATAAAGGCATCGACGTTGAAGTTCTTAACCGACGACGTCACAATCTCGTCGTCATATTCCATAAGCTCGTGGGCAGCCTTAAGCTGCTCCATGACCTGTGCGGGGTCGGCCTCATCGGCCTTGGTGAGCACCAGGACCTTCTTGCAACGAGCGCATCTGACACGCTCGGCAACCCAGGCGTCTCCCCTGCCGATGGGCTTGGTGGCATCAATCAAAAACGCGACGACGTCGACATCGTTCAACTCGAACAGTGCGCTCTTGTTGAGCTCGGACCCCAGGCCGTCCTTGGGCTTATGAATACCCGGGGTATCGACAAAGACCAGCTGGTAGCCGGGACGGTTGACGACGGCGCGCATGCGACGGCGGGTCGTCTGTGCCACCGGCGAGGTGATGGCGACCTTTTTGCCATAGCAGGCGTTGAGCAGCGTGGACTTGCCGGCGTTGGGGCGTCCGACCAGGGCTACGAAGCCGCTGCGAAAACCGGGTTCAACGTCGCCAAAGCCCGCGAGGCTATCGTCCTCGTCGCACAGGGCGTCGAGCTCCTCGTCGCTCATGCCCTCAAACGGATCGAATTCCTCGACTTCCTCGTATGCTTCGGCCGCTTCGGCATCCGCCGCATCCAGGACCTCGTCGTCCAAAATTTCATCGATAGGCTGCATAGTGTCGGACATGAAAATCCCTTTCTAGATAAAGCCGAGCGCGTGGGCAAATACCAGCAAGCCCACAATCGCGGCGGTGATGGAAAGAACGTATACGGAGGCGGCGGCGATATCCTTCGCGCGCTTTGCCAGCGGATGGAGCTCCTGGGTCGCCAGATCGACAATCGCCTCCATGGCGGTGTTGCATAGCTCGCCGTGAATCACCAGGCCACAACAGATGATAATCGTGGCCCACTCGGCAATGTCGAGCCCCACGATGCAGCCGGCAATGACGGTGCACACGCCCGCAACGAGCATGACCTTAATATTGCGCTCGGTCTTGACGGCGGTGACGAAGCCCTCCATGGCGTAGGAGAACGACTTTAAGAAGGACGGATGGTCCTTGTTCGATCCGGGAATCATAGACGGCTCCTAGTCGTGGGCGTGGTTGGTGATGGGGCCGACGTGGACCAGCTTGGGGTCCTCGCCGCGCTCGAGCGCCAGATCGCGCAGGATGGCGTCCTCGCGGGCCTCCATGACCTCGGCCTCGTCGTCCTCGATATGGTCATACCCCAGCAGGTGCAGCATGCCATGCACGAGCATCAGGCGGCACTCGTCGGCAGGGGCATTGCCAAAGCCGGGGGCCTGACGGGCAATGACTTGCGGGGCCAGGATGATATCGCCAAGCTCAAGCGTCTCGTCGGCGGGAATATCCTCGTCAAAGGCCGAGTCGCATTCAAACGAGAGGACATCGGTGGTGCGGTCGATACCGCGCCACTCGTGGTTGAGCTCGTGCATCTCGTCCTCGTCGACATACGAAAGGGAAATCTCGACTTCACGCTCAACGCCTTCGGCGGCAAGCACGACCTCGCAGATGTGTTCTACCTCCTGCGCGTCGAGCAGCGTATCGAGCTCGGCATCGTTGCTGATCAATACACTCAACGGGACTCCTTTCGGTCGCGCGGGCGCTGCTCGCGCACGTCATCATAAGCATCATATGCCTCGACGATACGTCCCACCAGGGCATGGCGCACCACGTCGGCACGCTCGAGGTGAGAAAATGCGACATCGTCGACACGGCCCAAAATCTTCTCGACATCCGCCAAGCCACCACGACGGCCCACCAGGTCACGCTGGCTCAGGTCGCCGGTAATCACAAACTTGGAGTTAAAGCCCAGGCGCGTCAGAAACATCTTCATCTGCTCGGGCGTGGTATTTTGGGCCTCGTCGAGCACCACGAAGGCGTCGCTCAGCGTGCGGCCGCGCATGTAGGCAAGCGGGGCGATCTCGATCACGCCGCGCTCCATGAGCTCATCGGTGCGCTCGCGATCCATCATGCAAAATAGGGCGTCGTAGAGCGGGCGCATGTAGGGATCTATCTTTTCCTCAAGGGTACCGGGCAAAAAGCCCAGGTTCTCCCCCGCCTCGACAACCGGACGCGTCAAGATCAGACGGCCCACCTCGTGACGCTTGAGTGCGGCAACAGCGAGCGCCATGGCCAGATAGGTCTTACCGGTACCGGCAGGACCCAAGCCAAACGTGATGGTATTTGAGCGGATGGCATCCACATAGCGCTTTTGACCGAGCGTCTTGGGGCGAATGACGCGACCGCGATACGAAAGCAGCACGTCATCGCGAAGCGACGTAGCCTCGTGCTCACCGTCGCGCAAGACGGCCAGGCAGCGAGAGACATCGTCGGCAGAAAGCGTGCGCCCGGAAGCAGCCTCACGAAAGGCATGTTCGAAAAAACGCGCGACCAGTTCGACCTCGTCCGGGTCACCGCTCACGGCGATGCTGTCGCCACGGGCGACCACGTGGGCGCGAACTGAGCTCTCCAGCGCACAAAGGACGCCGTCGCCGGCACCCAAAACGCGCGAGGGGTCAATACCCTCGGGAACGGTAAGTCTAATCTTCGAGGCTTCCATGAACCTCCCTGCGTGCATGGACCAAGCCGGAATCATCGACTCCGATGATAGCAACATCGAGCAGGCACGGGGCTGTAAGTCCACAGGTATCGTCAAGACGGGCATGATGGAACGAGCCGAGCGTCAGGTTGTCACCATACTCGAGCACGGCACGCTCGACCGTGCCCACGCGACGACGAGCGTCGGCAATAGCGAGCTCCTGTGCGGCGGCCCGCATACGGCGGCTGCGCTCGGCCATAACCTCGGGTGGCACCTGGTCGGGCATGTCGGCAGCAAGGGTACCGGGACGCTTGCTGTAGCGGAACACGTGCATACGCGAGAAACCCACACGGCGGCACAGCGCCAGCGACTCCTCGAACTCCTCGTCCGTCTCACCAGGAAAACCGACGATGACATCGCACGAAAGGGACGCCTGGGGCAAGTTGGCGCGAATCATACGCACCGTGTCCTCAAAGGCCTCGGCGCTATAGGGACGGCCCATGCGATGCAGGGTCGCCGTGCAGCCGGACTGCACGGGCAGGTGCAAAAACGGGGCGATACGCTGCGGGTAGCGCGCCATAACCTTAAGCAGGCGCTCGGAGATATCCATGGGCTCGACCGAGGAAATGCGCACATGCGGAATAGACGTGCGCTCCATGATGGCCTCGAGCAGCTCATCGATTTCGACGTGCTCGTCGGTCGCGCTCTTGCCATCGTAGGCACCCAGGTTCACACCGGTCAGCACCACCTCGGGCACGCCGGCCTCCTGGGCCTCGCGAACTTGCTCGAGCACGGACTCGACGGGCACGGATCGCTCGGGGCCGCGCGCCTTCCACACAATGCAATAGGTGCAGCGATGGTTGCAGCCATCCTGAATCTTCACGCCCAGGCGAGAGCGACCGAGCGCATCGACCACCTCGCCATCGCTGCAGGCGGGAACGCTATCGGACTCAACACCCAGCACCTCGCAAACACGTTCGGCGACATCTATCTTGGACGGCTCGGCAATCACGCGATCCGACAGCTCCGACAGCTCCTCGGGATGCAAATTGACCACGCATCCGGTCACGACCACATAGGGCTCGTTTGGATGGGCCAGCGCATGACGGACGGCCTTACGGGTCTTAGCCTCGGCCTCGCCCGTAACGGCACAAGTGTTAATGACGATCAGATCGGCATCCTGGGGCTCCACAATAGCAAAGCCCAAGCGCATAAGATCGGCAGTGATACGGTCAGACTCAACCCGGTTGACACGGCAGCCGAGGTTGACGACGGAAATATGGGGTGCGAGCACGCGGGCTCCTTAATCGAGGATATCGTCGAGGGCACTCTTGATACGGTCGGTCACCGACTTCTTACCAGAAGCGACGTCATCGCCCATCTCATCGGCAAAAGCACGGAGCAGCTCGCGCTGCTTATTGGAAAGATTGGTGGGAACGACCACGCGCAGTTGCACGATCAGGCGGCCACGCGAACCGCCACCGCCAATGCGCGGCATGCCGTAATTATTGACGCTCACGGTGTCGCCGTACTGGGCGCCGGCGGGAACCGTCACCTTAACGACCTCGTCGGGCATAATGCCCTCGACCTCAATCTCGCAGCCGAGCGCAGCCTGCGCAATCGAGATATCGCTCACCAGGTACAGGTCATCACCGTTGCGCTTAAAGCGCTCATGGTCGGCGACGCGCACGTTGACAATCAGGTCGCCCGAAGGCTCGCCGCGAAGGCCAGCCTCGCCAAAGCCGCTCACACGAAGCTGGCGACCGGTCGAAACGCCGGCGGGAATATCGATGTCGATCTTTTCGTGCGAAGGCGTGCGGCCTTGACCGTCGCAGGTCTCGCAGGGATGATCGATAACCGTGCCCTCGCCATGGCAGTCGGGGCAAGGCGAGGAAGACTGAACCTGGCCCAAAAACGATCGCTGAACCGTCGTGACGTAGCCCGTACCGTGGCAGCGGCCGCACTGCTTTTCCTGTGCGCCCTCTGCCCTACCGGTGCCATTGCAGTCCTCGCAAGGAGCAAGGCGGTCATAGCTGATTGTCTTTTTGCAGCCGAGCGCCGCCTCCTCGAGCGTCACCGAAAGCGAGATGGCCATATCACGTCCGCGACGACGCTCACGACGGCTGCGGGCGCCACTGCCGGCACCGCCGCCAAAGAACGACGAGAACAAGTCGTCCATGCCCATGCCACCAAAGATATCGTTGATATCGACGTAGCCGGAGCCACCGGGGCCGTCGGCAGTGCCGTAACGGTCGTAGTTAGCACGCTTCTGCTCATCGGAAAGAACGGAATATGCCTCGTTGAGCTCTTTGAACTTAGCCTCGGCCTCGGGGTCGTCCGAAACGTCCGGGTGTACGGTACGGGCCTTCTTTAGAAACGCGCGCTTAATCGTCCGCGCGTCGGCATCCTTGTCGACGCCAAGCACCTCGTAGTAATCCCTATTTTCCGACACGACCGAATCCTTCCGACTTTCATTATTGTCACAGTGCGTCCTATACCCAAGCTGGGCCGGCCGCAAACAGAGGGTTTGATGTTATTGCATTGCGTAGGGCGAAAGCATGGCACGTTGCGAGCAGCTCGCAAACCAAACCGACACGAGCGCAAACATAAATCCGTTGGCAAAACCGTTGGCAAACTGCATCGCGCCGCGCTTCCACCACAGCAGGCTGCGGTGCAGCACGCCGTCCGAGAGCACCATGAACAGGCCCATGGCAAACGGAATAAAGCACATCACGGCAAAGGCCGAGAACACGCCCGAGATGGCCGATAGCACCAAAAACGGCGCCACGATGCCCATCAGGTAAAAACCGGTACAGGCCTTGCCTTCCAGGCGCTCGGCCTCAACATGGGCCCGACCGACCAGATCACCGCCAGAGGCGCCGTTGGTGCCGGCGTGACCCATGCCGCCAATACGGACCTCGTCGCCATCGTGCGTGCCGGCGGGAAACTCAATCGTCTGCTCGGAGGTCACACGGGTTCGCCCGCTGCCGCCGCAATCGGGACAGGGGTCGGCGACGACCTTACCGGAGCCACCGCACTCAGGGCAGACAGACTGGAACGTGCCGGCACCAAACAGAAAGGACAGGTCGACATCGATGTGGCCGCGACCGCCGCAGCTCGGACAGGTATGTGCATGCTCGGACGAAACAGAGCCCGAACCGCCGCAGTGACCACAGGTATCGAAGCGCGTATAGCGGACGGTCTTGCGGGCACCGCCCTTGGCCTCCTTGGCGTCGAGCTTAATATCGACGACCACGTTGGCGCCGTTCTCGGGATTATAGGCAGCCTGCCCGCGACGCGGCTGACCCCAGGCGCCACCAAAGGGAAAGCCGCCCTCAAAGGGATTGCCGTAGCCCGCGCTGCCGGCGTAACCGCCGCCATAGGGCGAAGCCGTGGGAGCGCCGGCGAAGGGGTTGCCCGAACGCATGGCGTCGTAGCGCGAACGCTTCTGCTCGTCCGAAAGCACGGCGTAGGCCTCGGAAACCTCTTTAAACTTTTCCTCGGCATCCGGCTCTTTGTTGACGTCCGGATGGAGCTTGCGGGCCTTTTGCTGGAAGGCCTTTTGAATATCACGCGAGGTGGCGTCCTTGGAGACACCCAGAATCTCGTAGTAATCTTTTTCGTTCATCGTCGCCATGCGCGGCAACCTCCTGCTCAAAGCAGCGTATATATTGCGGTAATTCTACCCGAGCGGTCTATGCTAGACCCCAAAACAGCTCGAACAGAACATTTCCATCGAGCCAGCCCAAGTGGGTCGGCGCCAGACGGGCAAGGACTCGACCTGTGATGACGTCAGCCGAGGTGACGAAGCCCACATAGGGATCGTCGGCGTCTGGCGCCCAGGCGGCAAGTCCAAGTTCAAGGGCGCGGTCGCAGGCTACTGCCAGTTCGTCCACGGGGATCACTTCCGCTGCGCGAACCAGCAGGTCGGACCCCACGCCACGTGTCATGCGGCAGGCGAGCATCAGGTCCTCGGCCACCGCCTCGCGCCGCGAAAGATACTCCGTCTCAAACGACGTCGCGGCGTCGTCTCGTTGCACCAGGCGCACGCGGTGCGCGTCGCCGCGAGGAAACACACCGGGGAAGAGCTCGGCCAAACGATCGAAATCTTCGGCGTCGAGCATGCCCGCGGCAGAACGGCCCAGGCCCAAATAGCCCTGGCCGGTCCAGTAGGCAATGTTATGGGCACACTCATGTCGATCGAGCGCATAGCTCGCCACCTCGTAAGGGTGGTAGCCAGCCGCGCTCAGGCAATTGCGCGCCACATCCATACAGGCGGCCTGAAAATCCTCATCGGGCTCGAGCGATTCATCGCGGCATGCCATGCGGTAGAGCGGCGTGCCTTCCTCGAGCGTAAGCGGGTAGACCGAGACATGGTGCGGAGCCGCCGCAAGCACACCATCGAGCGTGCGATGCCAGCTCGCAGCCGTCTGTCCGGGAAGGCCGCACATGAGGTCGCACGACACGTCAAGCCCCGCGTCTTTGACCGTCGCGATGGCCGCGAGCGCCCGATCGACATCGTGAATACGGCCGATGGCGGCAAGCTCGTCATTATCGAGCGTTTGTACACCAAGTGAAATGCGCGTAACACCCGCCGCGGCAAGGGTTTCGACAAGCTCGGCAGTCAGTGACTCGGGATTGGCCTCACAGGTGAACTCAACGGGCTTACACCGCATGGAGATGCGACGGGCGAGTTCAACCAGACGCTCCCCCGCCAGCGACGGCGTACCGCCGCCAACATAGACGGTGCGAACCTGCGCAAGCGCCCCGGTCCTGCCAAAGGCATCGAGGCGCGCATACAGTTGTTCAAAATACGCGTCGAGCGCAGCGTCCAGGTCGCACGGGGCGAAGCTGCGCGAGTCAAAATCGCAGTACCGGCACTTTTGGACGCAAAACGGCACATGCACGTACAGCGCGGTAACGGCCACCCTAGGCCTCCAGCGGATGAGCGGGCACCGACTCACCGGCGGCAAGCGCGGCCTCGCAGGCCACCACATCGCGCTCGATATCATCGACGAGCGCCATAAACTCCTCGTATGTGGAGCAGCGCACCACCTGGGCGCGCCAGGCGGCGGCATGGGGCATGCCCTTGAGATACCAGCTCGCGTACGTACGAGCACGCGACATGAGCGGCAGCAACTCATGCGTCAGCGTCAGGTGCTCACGCAGGGCGTCCAGGCGCTCGACCGAGCTGCGCGGCGGCACCGGCGAGCCATCGAGCGCAAGGGCGCGTGCATCGCCGAACACCCACGGATTGCCGTATATGCCGCGCGCGATAAACACAGCGCTCGCACACGAGCTACGCAGATGCTCAGCCGCATCCTCGGCAGAGAACACGTCGCCCGAACCGATCACGGGAATCTCGACGGCGTCGGCAACCTCATCGACGACCGACCAATCGGCCTGACCCGTATAAAGCTGCGTGGCGCAACGCCCGTGAACGGCAACAGCGGCGGCACCGGCGCCCTCGAGCATCTGGGCAAATGTCGCGGCATTGCGGTCCTCGGCGTAAAAACCCTTGCGGATCTTTACGGTCACGGGAACGTGCGCCGCGCCCACCGCTGCCTCGACGATCTTCTCGGCCAGATCAGGCGTGCGCATGAGCGCCGAACCCTCGCCTTTGGTAACCACTTTACGGGCGGGACATGCCATGTTGATGTCGATAAGCGACAGGCGATCGCCCACGCGCTCCTCGACGGCAGCGACAGCGCTCGCAAACTGATCGGGTTTGGAGCCAAAGAGCTGCACGCAAATCTGCTGCTCCTCGTCTGCCGGCAGCACCAGGCGCCACGTCTTGTTGCTGGCATAGGCAAGGCCCGCCACGCTCACCATCTCGCTGTAGGCAAGGTTGGCACCGCGGCGGCGGCACATGATGCGGTAGGCAGGGTCGGTCACGCCCGCCATGGGAGCCATAAGGAACGGCTGCTCGGCATAGGCGCCCAGCAGCCGCAGACTATATTCGGAAAGCGCCATAGACCTACTCGTCCACCTTGAGGATCGCCATAAAGGCCTCCTGCGGGACCTCTACCGAGCCGATGGCCTTCATGCGCTTCTTGCCCTCTTTCTGCTTCTCGAGCAGTTTGCGCTTACGAGAAATATCGCCGCCGTAGCACTTGGCAAGCACGTCCTTGCGGCGCGCCTTGACGGTGGAGCGGGCAATGATCTTGTTGCCGATAGCACCCTGGATGGGCACCTCGAACAGCTGACGCGGAATAATCTCCTTGAGCTTGTCGCATAGGCCGCGGGCAAGACCGTAGGCCTTGTCCTTGTGGACGATAAACGACAGCGCGTCCACCTCGTCGCCCGAAAGCAAAATATCGAGCTTAACGAGCTCGGAGGGACGGTACTCGTTGAACTCGTAGTCCAGGGAGGCGTAGCCCTTGGTACGGCTCTTGAGCTGATCAAAGAAGTCCAAGATGAGCTCGGCGAGCGGCATGTCAAAGCGCATCTCGACCGATTTGCTCGTCAGGTGGATCATATCGGTCGTGACGCCACGGTGCTCGATAGCGAGCTGCATGACGGCACCCGTATACTCGGGCGGGCAGATGATCTTTGCCTTGAGGTAGGGCTCTTCGATACGCTCGATGCGCGTGGCCTCGGGCAGATCCTGCGGGCTGCGGACATCGATCATCTCGCCGTCAGTCTTGTACACGTGGTAGTCGACCGAGGGGCTCGTGGCGATCAGGTCCAGATTGAACTCGCGCTCCAGGCGCTCCTTGACGACCTCCATGTGCAGCAGGCCCAAGAAGCCCACGCGGAAGCCAAAGCCCAGCGCCACCGACGTCTCAGGCTCCCACACCAGCGACGGATCGTTGACGTGCAGCTTATCGAGCGCGTCGCGCAGGTTCTCGTAGTCCTTGTTGTCGATGGGGAACAGGCCCGTGTAGACCATAGGCTTGGCCTCGCGGTAGCCCGGCAGCGGCTCGGGGCAGGGGTTCGAAGCCCACGTAAGGGTATCGCCCACGCGCACAGCCTCGGGGTCCTTCAGACCCGTGACCACGTAGCCGACTTCTCCGACAGTCAGGGCATCGACCGGCGTCTCGGCAGGGCGCTTAACGCCCACGCCGTCGACCAAGAAGTCGCCCTTGGCCTGCATCATGCGCAGGGTATCGCCCTTTTTGATGGAACCGTCAAAGACGCGCACCGTGGCGACGACGCCGCGGTACTCATCGAAGTACGAATCCAGAATCAGTGCCTTGAGAGGGCCATTTGCATCGCCCTTGGGAGGCGAGATCAAAAAGACGATGGACTCCAGCAGATCGTGGATACCCTCGCCGGTCTTGCCCGACACGCACACGGCATCGTCGGCGGGAATGGCCAAGTCGTCTTCGATCTCGGTCTTAACCTCGTCGGGGTGCGCCGAGGGAAGGTCGATCTTGTTGATGGCCGGAACAATGTCCAAGTTGGCGTTCATGGCGAGCGTCGCGTTGGAAACGGTCTGCGCCTCGACGCCCTGGGTGGCGTCCACGACGAGCACCGCACCCTCACAAGCGGCCAGCGAACGCGAGACCTCGTAGGTGAAGTCCACGTGGCCCGGCGTATCGATCAGGTTGAACTGATACGTCTCGCCGTCGTCGGCGTCATAGGACACGCGGACGGCATTGGACTTGATCGTGATGCCGCGCTCGCGCTCGATGTCCATCGTGTCAAGCAGCTGCGACTCCATGTCGCGCTCATCGACGGTATGGGTGAGCTCGAGGATGCGGTCACTGATCGTGGACTTGCCATGGTCGATGTGCGCAACGATCGAGAAGTTGCGGATGTGGGAAATGTCAATTGAAGTATTCATGCGGACTATCTTACCCGAGCGGTACAAAAAATGGAGCCTGTTCCATAAAACAGGCTCCATTTATGCGCGTAATCTGTGTGGTGTGAAATTTACAACTTAAGCGTTGATGCTGTTCACGAGCTTGGCAAGACCGGACTTGCGGTTGGAAGCCTGGTTCTTGTGGATGACATGCTTAGCGGCAGCCATGTCGAGACGCTTGGTGACGGTCTTGAGGGCAGCCTGGGCCTTCTCGGCGTCGCCCTCGGCGACGGCGGACTGAACGTGCTTGGTCAGCGTCTTGAGCTCGGACTTGACAGCCTTGTTACGCATGCGAGCTGCCTCATTGGTGCGGATACGCTTCTTCTGAGACTTGATGTTTGCCACTTCTGGAGTTCCTTTCGAGTTCCTTGCAAAAAATGTATGACACCTCTGAGACACGGTGAGGTCATGCAAGCGCCTACTATAGCACGCTCCCCCTCAAAGGGATAGAACGAATTTGTCAAATAGGCAGGTATCATCACGATTTTCTCAAGATGTTCGTAATCCAGAGCAAAAGCGCGGTCTGAGAATCGGCCGAACCCTTGAGCGCGAGCTCCACATCGACGGCACCCTCGAGCGCGGCAACGAGCTCGGTCATAGAAAAACGACGTGCCCAGGTAAGGTGATTCTTGACCTGCCAGGCCTGAAGCTTGAGCGTCGCGGCGAGCTCACGCCCCTGCCCACGCCCATCGAGCGCCTTGGCGACGATCAGCTCACGGATACGACCGCATAGCAGCGTGTAGGTCCACACGTAGCTCTTGGAGGGCAGAAGCTTAAAGAGCTCGAGCGAACGCCGCATATCGCGAGCCGAGACGGCGTTGAGGAAGTCCCAGGGCTGAACCTCGGCCGTACGCACAATCCAGCGCTCCACGTCGGCAAGCTCAATCTGAGGCGCCTCGACCATCTGGACGAGCTTTGCCAGATCGTTATCGAGCATGCGCGTGTTTTCGCCCGAACGCGAGACGAGCTCCTCGGCAGCAGCCGTCGAGATGGACTTACCGTGCCGCGTCGCCATCTGCTGAACGCGGCGCGGCAGTTCCCAGCGCTTGGTACCCGAGCAATCGACGATAGCCTTCTTGTCGATCTTGGCGATTGCCTTATACAGGCGCGTATTCTTGGCAAGTGAGTCGGCGATAATGAGACAGACCGTCGTGGGGCTGGGACTTGCGAGGTACTCGACGAGCGGTTCCGAGACCGCCTTGGCAAGCTTGGAGCAGCCGTCAAGGATCACCAGGCGAAACTCGCTACCCATGGGAAAGGTATTGAGCGAGCCGATGATCGACTCGATATCGGGATCTTTCATCATGTCGCGTTCATCGAGGTTGAACTCAACCATACCCGACTTTTCCAAGCGAGCTTTCATACGCGAGACGGCGTGGTCGCGCTTGACCCCATCGGTACCGACGATCAGATATGCCGGCAGCAGACCGGTTTCGGACATTGCGCTCCCCTCTCGCAGACTCTCGAATTCGTACCGTGCCATTTTAGCCCAGGGGTCCACCGCGCGCCAACGATGTCATCACGGCCGCTGGGATCGCATCACAAAGCCCTTCGCAGTCGGCGTGACGGTAATGTCGCCGTGTTCGATGGTGCATGCGAACGCACCACCCGCTTCCTTAACGGCATCGATGCAGGCATCCGACGGATGACCGTAACGATTCCCCTCGCCGGCACTCGCGATAGAGAGCTCGGGCTTAAGCGTGCCCAGCAGGTCTGTGTCGACGGAAACTTTTGAGCCATGATGCCCCAGCTTGAGCACATCGATATCTCCCACCTCCCGTACAAACTCGCGTTCCTGATCGAGCTCGGCATCGCCGGTGAGTAGCATGCGGAGGCTCTGGCCTCCTTGGGCATAACTGAGCAGCAAGACAAGCGAGTCTTCATTGCCCTCGCCATCCACCGTGTCAAACGGCCACATCACACGAGCCCGAAATGTGCCGATATCGATCGTGTCCCCGCGAGCCACCTGCCGGTACGTTACGCCCGGGCGATTTAGGACCTCAGCGGGCGCATCCTCCAGCGCATTAGCCGCGACCGCAATGGCTCCAACCGAAAACTGATCAAGCACATCGGGAAGGCCACCCCAATGGTCTTCGTCCCAATGCGTCACGAAGACGGCGTCGATATAGTGAACGTTATTGCGAACCAACGCTGACACCACGCGTTCATCAAGCCCACAGTCCACAAGCGCCACGGCACCACCCTGACGAACCAGAATCGCATCGGCCTGGCCAACATCGAGCACCGTTACCGAAGGCGGAGCAAATCGATCCCAGTAGATGTACGGAATCGCAGCCAAGAGCACCAGGCATGCAAGCCCCACCGCCATAGGACGCGCACGGGGACGCGGCCACCAGACCAGCAGAACCGCCAGAAAACACGGCACAAGGTATATCCACATGCTATCGGGCGGCACGCTCACGGATGCACCCGGAACGGCGGCAAAGAGCTGTTCGAAGAACAGTGCGCAACGCGCGGCAATCATGGGCACAACGAGCGCCCAAACCTGCAACGGCGCCACGAGCGAAAAGGGAACCAGCACGATCGACACAGCGAGCAGTAGACTCACCACCGGACCGATGACCGCATTCGCCAACGGAGCAATGAGCGAGAACGCACCAAAGGCAGGAATGGTGATAGGCAGCGTCGCCAACTGCGAGCACAGCGTGACGGAAAGCATGCTGGCAATGCCCGGCGGCACACCCAACTCACTCAAAGCGTAGGTCGCATAGGGGCAAAAGCACAGAATGGCAAAGACGCTGGCACATGAAAGCTGAAAGCCCATCTCGAACAGCACCGTCGGCCGCAGTAGCACAAAGATGGACATAGATACGAAGAGTGCCGAAAGGCCGTGCCGGCGACGCCCCACACCGTTTACGACAAGCGTCGCGAAGACCATGCAGCACGCGCGCACGGCCGAGGGAGACGCACCCGTAAAGGCAGCGTAGCCCACAAGCGTTATCGCCAATATCGCCCGCTGAAGGCCACGTGAACACCGAGTCTTTTGCAAGACACCCTCGATTACAAACCCCACGATAGCCAAATGGCTGCCCGAGACGGCGATAAGATGCGCCGTTCCCGTCACCGAAAACCAGTCGCCCGCCGGCTGGGCACGCAGCTCGGCCGAACGACCGCAAACGACACCGGCTATGAGCGAACGCGCCGGGTCGGTCGCAGGCGCGATGGACGCAAGCAGCCCATTTCGCAGTCGAAGCAGCGGCCCCGGAGAGCCCTCATCGACCGACACCAACCGGATGACCTTCACTTTTCGAAGCTCGCCTCGAAGCACACGCGAGCGCCCATACGCATCGTTCTCAAAGCGCGAAACACGGCCGATAACGCGCACGTGAGACCCGGCACCAAGCTCGCGGTCGCACGACAGACGAACCTCACCTAAGCGCCTACCGTCCACACATGTTTCGCAGGCATAGGAATACGTCTCATCGTTTATGGACGGATCACCCTGCACCACAAATTCAAGGCTGCTCACCGCCCTGCCGTCGAGCGATTTCGAGGAGCTCAGCACGCCCGCTGCCCACCATGACGATACAATCGAGCCCGCCAGCAAACCGATAGCTGCGGCATATAGCCAACGTTTCCACAGGGCAAGTCGCTCACAAGATCGAGCCAGCACCACGCACAGCGACGTCGCAACCGAAATAACTACAAGCGCTCCGACCGCCGATGTCTGCTCCCCCAGTATCGCATCGGCGGCCACGTTGAGCACCAAGACACAGCTAACGCACAGGCCGGCACACAAGGCCATCGTCCACGGCATCAATGGCCGTGGTGGCATCACTTGCTCGCGCTCGGTCGCACTCATACGCAAATGCAATCTTTGATTTTGGCGAGCTTCTTCTCACCGATTCCCGATACGCGCATCAGGTCATCAACTGAGGCAAAAGCGCCGTTCTTTGTCCGCTCATCGATAATCGACTGAGCCATAGAAGGCCCAATACCCGAGAGCGTCTGCAGCTCCGCCGCACTTGCCGTATTGATGTTCACGAGCCCCGACGAAGACCCCGCGCCAGGGGTCGTGGCAGCACTACTTTCGGCCCCGCCGACCGCCGCAGCCGCTTGTTGCTCCCCCACCGTCGGAACATAGATCTTTTGGCCATCTGTGATCTTGGACGCACGGTTAAGCCCTGTCACATCCGCCTCGGCCGTAAGCCCTCCGGCGGCGTCGATAGCTTGGGACACCCGTGCTCCATCTTTGAGCCGATACACGCCAGGCCTCACAACGGCGCCATCCACATCGACGTACACCTCCGCAGCAGAGGAACTCTTGGCAGACGACTCATCGGCATCATCAGGAGAGGCATCCCCGGCCCCGCGCGCATCCGAGGCGCTTGCCTCATCACTATGCTCAAACGACACGCCGCTGGAGCGGCTACTAAAACTTGCCATCGCCAAGCCGCTCGCGGCGGCAATGACAACCAGAATCGCCACCACCACCGCTTTATGCCCGAGCAGCTTTCCTGCCCAGCGGTCCATACGTTTAACCCGTTCGTGTTGCTCGCGCTGCGCCATAGCAAACACCTCCCAACACCATCGTGTCAGGAAACGAACGCCGCAGCTTCCGCACGTCCACACCAGTTTTCGCGGTCAAACCAAAAGCTGACCAAAACCTTGCGGAAAAGTGTCCATTTATTCAGCCACACGTCAGCGAATGAACATCTTGGCATCATTTGCCCAGATAGCAAAAGACCGACGATACAGGCGTATCGTCGGTCTATGCAGGCAACTACTCGTGATCTTGGTAAATCTCACGCGGAGCAAGCTCCGAATGTTTGCGTTTTAAGGTCTTAGGGGCCTTATACGTGTTGCTGGAGAAGTCGATATACTCGGTCTGCTTAAGCAAGCGCTCAATCATCTCCTCGTGGTCGAACAGCTCCCAGGCCTCGTGCACGGCATCGAGTTTGGCGTGCGTCTCGGGACGACGCGGCATAAACAGCGTGCAGCAGTCGGGCGCTGCCTCAGTAGAAATATCGAACGTACCGATCTCCTGAGCGCGCGCAATGATCTCCTGCTTGTCAGACCCGATGAGCGGACGGAACACAGGAATCTTCACGGCTTCGTTGACGGCCATGATGTTCTCGAGCGTCTGGGAGGCGACCTGACCGAGCGACTCACCGGTCACGATGGCCTTGGCGCCCTCGATATGCGCAATGCGCTCGGCAACCGAATACATGATGCGGCGATACATGATCACGCGCAGGTTGCTGGGGCAGGTGACCGAAATCTCACGCTGGCAATCGCCAAACGGCACCACGTACAGGCGGCCGATCTGGACACCCGGCTCAAGCGCACGGATGATGTCCTGCACCAAATACTCGCTCGTATCGGGAGTCTGCGGACGACCGGAGAAATGTACCGGCACGCACACCGCACCGCGACGCGCGAGCATCCAGGTCGCCACCGGAGAATCGATGCCCGACGACAGAAGCGTCACGACCTTGCCGGCAGAACCCACCGGCAGACCGCCCACGCCGCGCTCGGAGCGCGCGTACACGTAAACGCTACCCTGTACCACCAGTACGTGCACCATCGCATCGGGGTCGTGCATTTGAACCTTTTTATCGGGGAAGGCCTCGCACAGCACCTCGCCCACCTGACGATTGATATCAATCGAGGTGAGCTCATAGTCGGTATTGGAGCGCTTGGCGTGCACCTTAAACGAATCGAAGGGGCCAAACTCGCGCAGGGCCTTGACGGCGGCGGCGCAGTACTCCTGCGGGTCGCGGTTGGTGTGGTACGCCAGGGACACACGGGCAACGCCGGGGACGGTGCGGATAACACGCGCCGCCTCGTCGGCCTGATGTTCATTAAAGGTCACGAGGATATAACCGGAAATTCGAGACACGGCATTCACGGAAAAGGCGGCCAAGGCCGCCTTGATGTTATCCATGAGGATATGCTCAAAATATGCGCGGTTCTTACCCTTCAGTCCAACCTCGTGATAGTGGACCAGGCAGACGCGAGCCGCCATTTAGGCTTCAGCAACCTTGTGGCCGAGCGCCTTCTCGTAACGGGCCTCGTCGTAAGAGATGTCGCCGTCGACAATCTCGTCCATAGCCATCGAGATGGTATCGGCACCGGAAAGCCCGATGGTGATGTCATCGACATCCTGGACGGCAAGCACGCGACTGTGCTGGCCACGCAGCATGCTATTGATGTCGCAGGCGCGCTTGGAGGCAAGCGAAGCGAGCAGGAAGCGGTTGTGATCGGTCTTCTCCAGAAGATCGTCAATGCAAGGCTTTACAACGGACACGGACCTCAGATCCTTTCATGCATATCGAGAACGCGAACGAGCTCATCGGTCGCGCGGTCGAGATCGTCATTAACCACGACGTCGTCGTAGCGGTCGGCAAGGGCAAGCTCATCGGCGGCGTTTGCCATACGCAGCTCAATCGTCTCGGGCGTCTCGGTACCGCGACCGACTAGACGCTCGCGAAGCACCTCAAGCGAAGGCGGCTTGATAAAGATCAGCACGGCCTCGGGGAAACGCTCCTTCACCTGCAGGGCGCCCTGGACATCGATCTCCAAAATCAGAGACGCGCCCGAGGCGAGCTTGGATGTGACCTCGCTCACCAACGTGCCGTAGCAGTTACCGTGGACCTCGGCCCACTCAACAAACTCACCGTTTGCCACGCGGCGGTCGAACTCCTCGCGCGTCAGAAAAAAGTAGCTGACGCCGTCGACCTCACCTTTGCGTGGTGCTCGCGTGGTAGCCGAAACCGTCAGGCCCAGGTTCGAGCGGCGCTCGCGCACACGAGTGACGAGCGTACCCTTGCCTGCGCCTGACGGTCCAGAAATCACAAAGAGCTTGGAATCCTGAGCGCTCACTTATTTGGTCAGCTGCTCGAGGAGCTGCTCGCGCTGACGGACGCCGAGGCCCTGGACGCGACGGGTAGCGGAGATACCGAGCTCCTCCATGATCTTGGCGGCCTTGGCCTTGCCATAACCAGGGAGAGACTCGATGAGGGTGGAAACCTTCATGCGGGAAGCGATGGGGTCATCGGAGTTGAGCACGGACTCGAGGGACTTCTCGCCCTTCTTGATCTGCTCGCGAAGCTCAGCGCGGGCATGACGTGCGGCAGCAGCCTTCTCAAGAGCCTGCTTGCGCTGCTCGTCGGTAAGCTGAGGGAGTGCCATTCGTACCTCCAAATAGTTGGGTTATTTCTGATTCAATAATTGGCATTTTAGCACGTAGAACGTACAAAATGCCCAATCGCGGGTCCATAGGTTAGACGATACCCGCAAAAAGTGCAATATACTGCGCCCAAAGTTAAGCCCCTGACCTGCGATTCCACACAAAGGATGGGAAAGTTTACGCAGGCACAGGGGCTATTTTGTGCTAATGAGACCCAAAAGTGGTGACTTAGGGGAATCTTTTACGCGACGTTTTCGACCAGCTCGGCGACGATAGCGTCAAAGGCGGCAACCGGATCGTCGGCACCGGTGATGGGACGGCCCACCACAATGTGGCTGGCGCCACGCTCGATAGCCTGGGAAGGCGTCGCCACGCGGGACTGGTCACCAAGGGCGGCACCCACCGGACGCACGCCCGGAGTCACGATCAGGGCATCGGGACCCAGCAGCTCACGCATGTCGTGAGCCTCCATCGGCGAGCACACGATGCCATCGATGCCGTTGGCCTGAGCGAGCTTTGCCAGGCGGGCGGCCTCCTCGGCCACGGGCGACTCGACGCCAATCTCGCTCAAGGCATCCTGATTCATGCTCGTAAGAACGGTGATGGCGACGAGCTTAGCGCGGTCCTCGCGCGCCTCCTCGGCACCCTCGCGGCAGGCAGCGAGCATGGCGCCCGAACCCAAACCGTGGACCGAAAGCAGATCGGCACCGGCAAGCGAGGCCGAGCGGGCGGCACCGCGAACCTGATGCGGAATATCATGGAACTTAAGGTCAAGGAAGACCTTAAAGCCCAGGTCCTTGAATGTCTTGACGATCTGGGGACCCTCGGCGTAATAGAGCGTCATGCCAACCTTGAGCCAGGCGGCATGGCCCGAAAGCTCGTGGGCAAGCTCGAGCGCACGCTCACGGTCGCAGTCGAGGGCGACGATTACGCGGTCGCGGGCATCGGTCTCTAGCATTCGAAAGCACCTACCAGTTCGTTGATGTCCTTTACGCCCTGGGACTCGGCCCAGGCCTCGAGCTCATGCGCGATCTTGAGCGAAGCGCACGGATCGACGAAGTTGGCCATACCGACCGACACGCAGGTGGCGCCGGCCAGGATAAACTCGGCCGCATCTTCTCCGGTCATGACACCGCCGACACCGTTGATGGGGATATCGACGGCCTGGGCAACCTCCCAGACCATGCGCACGGCGATGTGGTGGCACAGCGGGCCCGAAAGGCCGCCCTTGGGCTTGGCCACGCGGGACTTGCGGGTATGGACGTCGATGGCCATGCCCTGGATGGAGTTGATGACCGAAAGGCCGTCGGCGCCGGCAGCCTCGAGGGCGCGGGCGATCTCGGCGACGTTGACCGGCGCCATCTTCACGAACAGCGGCTTATCGGTCACCTTGCGGCAGGCAGCCATAACGGAAGAGGCGCCCTCGGGCGTGGAGCCCATGGCGGCACCGCCGGCGGCGATATTGGGGCAGCTCACGTTGATCTCGTAGCCGGCAGCCCAGGGGCACAGCTCGACATACATCTCGAGTGCGCGGACAAACTCGTCAACGGAGTGGCCGGCAACCTGACAGATGACCTGGCAGCCGTCCTTGGAGAGCTGCTCGAGCCACGGACCGGACTCGCGAGCAAAGGCGGCCACGCCGGGGTTCTGAAGGCCCACGGAGTTGATCATACCGCCGGGGATCTCGGCCATGCGGGGCGCGGGGTTACCGGGCCAGGGCTCGGCTGCGCAACCCTTGGTGGTGATGGCGCCCAGCTGGGAAACATCAAAGAAGTTCTGGAACTGCCAGCCGTAGCCAAAGGTACCGGCTGCGGTGTTGATGGGGTTTTGCATCTTGACGCCGCCGAAATCGACGGCCATGTTCACGGTACCCACTAGAAGACCACCACCTTGGAAGCATCGAACACGGGGCCGCACATGCAAGCACCCTTCATACCGTCGACCGTCTCGACATTGCAGGTGTTGCAGGCGCCAAAGCCACAGCTCATCATGCGCTCGAGCGACACCTCGCAGTACGCACCGGCCTCGGCGGCAGCGGCGGCGACCTTCTTCATCATGACGGCGGGACCGCAGCTGGCGACATAGTCGTAGCCGCCCTCGCCGAGCAGCTCGGCGGCAGGATCGGTGCAAAAACCGTGCGTGCCGAGCGAACCGTCGTCAGTGCAAACGTTGACCGTGTCGCACAGAGCGCGGAACTCATCGATGCCCACGGCCTTGGACGCGGTGCCAAAGCCCAGGCACACGTCGACGGCCACACCCTGCTCGGCAAGCATGCCGGCGAGGCACAGCACGGGCGGAACGCCGATGCCGCCGGCGACGAGCAGGGCCTTCCTGGTGCCCTCGGGTACCATCCAGCCACGGCCACCGGGGCCCAGCAGGTTAGAGGTGGAGCCGGGGGCCATCTGCGACAGACGACGGGTGTCGTCACCCACGACGGCGTACCACAGCTCGACGGTACCGGCCTGGGCGTCGGCGCGATAGAAGCTCAGGGGCACGCGAAGCAGCGAGGACGCATCGCCGGGCACGGCAATGTTCACAAACTGACCGGGCTTGAGCGCACTTGCAAGCTTGGGGGCCGAGATGACGAGCGAGAAGATGCCGTCGGCGATCTCCTGGTTCGAGACGACCTCGAAGTCGTGCATGCGTGCAGTGGAAGGTGTGGGCATAGACGCTCCAATCCCCCATGCGATTGCATGGTCAAAACGAACAGAAAGCGCGGCACCGCAAGGGCACCGCGCACAAAAGCGATAAGGCTATGCTAGCAGATGCAGCCGTCGGCGAGCGTCTGCTTACCGCCGACAAACACATCGGTGGCACGACCGGTAAGCGTGCGGCCGGCAAAACCGGAGTTCTCGGCGCGCGACTCGTAACCGTCCTCGCCGACCGTCCAGGTGGCAGAGGGGTCGAACACGGTCAGGTCGGCAACGGAGCCCGCCTTGACCTGAACCTGGTCGAGGGCCAGGATCTCACGCGGCTTGATGGCCATGAGCTCGACCATACGGCCCATGCTCATCTTGCCCGTGTTGACCAGCTCGGTGAGCACGAGCGACAGCGAGGTCTCGAGACCGATCATGCCAAAGGGCGCAAGCTCGAACTCGCGGGCCTTCTCCCACGGGGTGTGGGGAGCGTGATCGGTGACGATAACGTCGACGGTGCCGTCGATGACGCCCTGACGGATGGCCTCGGCATCCTCCTCGGTACGCAGCGGCGGATTGACCTTGAGCGAGGTGTTGTAGGTCTCGTCCAGGTCGTTCTCGGTCAGGAACATGTGATGCGGGGTGGCCTCGCAGGTAACCTGAACGCCAGCGGCCTTACCGGCACGCACGATCTCCAGGCCATGGGCGGTGGAGATGTGCTGGATGTGCAGCTTGGCACCGGTCAGCTTGGCGATCTCGATGTCGCGGGTGATCTGGAGCTCCTCGCCGGCAGCCGGCCAGCCCTCGAGAGCCAGGCGGGTCGAGACCTTGCCCTCATTGATCTGGCCGTGGCCGACCAGGTCCTCGTCCTGGCAGTGGCTCATAAAGACCTTGCCGAACATCTTGCCGTAGTCCATGCAGCGACGGAGCATGCCTGCGCCCTGCACGCCGCGACCGTCGTCGGTGAAGGCGACGGCGCCGTGGGCGACCATATCGCCCATCTCGGACATGGCCTCGCCCTTAAGACCGCGGGTCATGGCGCCCGACGGATAGACGCGGCAGTGGCCGACCTCGGCAGCGCGGGACTTGACAAACTCAACGACGGTACCGTTGTCGGTAACGGGGTCGGTGTTGGGCATGGCGCACACGCCGGTAAAGCCGCCCTTGGCAGCTGCGCGGGTGCCGCTCTCAATGTCCTCTTTGACCTCGTAGCCGGGCTCGCGCAGGTGGACGTGCATGTCCACCAGGCCGGGGACGAGGTACTTGCCGGAAAGGTCGCGGACCTCGGCTCCCTCGACGGCGAGATTCTCGCCGACCTCGGCGATCTTGTCGCCGTCAATCAGGACGTCAACGACACCGTCGAGCTCGACGGACGGGTCGACGACGTGGGCATTCTTAAGAAGCAAGGCCATTATCGGCACCTCCAAGCAGCAGATACAGGATAGCCATACGCACGCAGATACCGGCGTAGACCTGCTCCAGGATGACGGAGCGTTGCGGGTGGTCGGCCATATAGGAGTCGAACTCGACACCGCGGTTGATGGGGCCCGGGTGGCAGATAATCGCGTCGGGCTTCATGAGCTTCTCGCGGTCCTTGGTCAGACCGAAGAGCTTGTGGTACTCACGAATGGTCGGGAACGGGGCACCCTCGAGACGCTCCTGCTGCACGCGCAGCATGTAGACGACGTCCAGCTCGGGCAGGACGGAATCGAGGTCGCTCGTCACGTGGTCGCAGCCCAGGACCTCGGGCGCCGGCGGCAGCAGCGTGCCGGGGGCGACGGCGTAGGTCTCGCAGCCCATGATCTTCAACGCGGGGATCAGCGAGCCGCAGACGCGGGAGTGCGCGATATCGCCGACGACGGCGACCTTCAGACCGTGGAAGTCACCCTTGTGCTCCCAGATGGTGTACAGGTCGAGCAGGGCCTGCGTGGGATGGTTGTGCTTGCCGTCACCGGCGCAGATGACGCTCGCGGGCGAGTTCTGCGTGACGATGTAGGGAGCACCGGCGTGCTTATCGCGCACGACGATGCAGTCGATCTTGTAGGCGTTGAGGGTCTCGACAGTGTCGACGAGGCTCTCGCCCTTGACCGTGGAGGTCGAGGAGCCGCCAAAGTTGAGGCTGTCGGCCGAAAGACGCTTCTCGGCGAGCTCGAAGGAGCTGCGGGTGCGCGTCGAGGGCTCGTTGAACATGTTGACGATGGTCTTGCCCTTGAGCGTGGGGACCTTCTTGATGGCACGCTCGTTGACCTCGGAGAACGCCTTGGCGGTCTCGAGGATGAGCTTGATGTCCTCTTCGGAGTACTCGGTAATGTCGATCAGGTGCTTATGGTTGAACGCCACGGTACTACTCACCTCCCAGCGGCGCGGAGCCCACGTGGGAACCCGGCGCGACGTCGTTAATCTCGACAGCGGTGTGGCCGTCGACTTCCTTCATATATAGGTGCACGTTCTCCTCATGCGACGAGGGAACGTTCTTGCCGACAAAGTCCGGCGAGATGGGGAGCTCGCGGTGGCCGCGGTCAACGAGGACTGCCAGCTCAATGCGGCTCGGACGGCCCAGGTCCATGACGGCGTCTAGAGCGGCGCGGATGGTACGACCCGTGTACAGGATGTCGTCCACCAGCACGACGCGTTTGCCATCGACGCTGAAGGGAATGTTGGTGGCGTGGATCGCGGGAGCGAAATTGGTGGCGTAGTCATCGCGGTAGAAGCTGATATCGAGGCTGCCGAGCGGAACGTCGACGCCCTCGATCTCCTTGATCTCCTCGGCGAGCTTCTTTGCCAGAAGGTCGCCGCGCGTGACGATGCCGACCAGAGCGAGGTCTTCACAGCCCTCGTTGCGCTCGAGAATCTCGTGCGCGATGCGGGTCATCGCTCGATTGACGGCGGTCTCGTCCATGATGACCGCCTTGGGGGAAGTCGTGCCCATCGATCTCCTTCCTCACATGTCTTGACTGCTGACACAGTCAAAAAAATAGATGCCCGACCGCTTAAAGCGGACCAGACACCCACAGGAAGGGCTGCTCTTTGGCAGCTATGTAATTCCATGTGGGCATCTCGTACCCCTTTAATGGTCAAGGAATAGTGTAGCCAACCTCGAGCTTAATTGCGAGCATAAATACAGAGCAATCCGTAAACGGAGCCCAATGCTCAATAAACCTATATATTTGTGGGACGAGCTTGAAAACGCACGCACGAGCTGGCATAATCCCCTCTGCTGCACGCAAATCGGATCTACGTCCAGGGCCGTGGCGTGAGCACTATCGCCAAAAGAGGAATATCTCTGTGTAGATTACGCACAGGGAGCTGCTTCTGTGCTATAGTTCAGGCTTGTTTGTTAACGCGACATGTTCGTTTGTCGCCCAAGGAGGGTCAGTTATGTCCAAAGTTTGCGAAGTTTGCGGTAAGCACCCCGTTGCCGGTCGCTCCATCAGCCACTCTCACCGCGTCACCAACCGTAAGTTCCGCCCCAACATCCAGCGCGTCTACGTCGTCGTCGATGGTCACCGTCGCAAGATGAACGTTTGCTCCACCTGCCTCAAGTCCGGCAAGGTTGCGCGCTCCTAAATAAGGTCTTACCAACAAGTACCTCGGACTCTCCGGGTCAAAGACCTCGCGTTCATATAGAACTTACCAAAGGCGCCCTCCCCTACGGAGGGCGCTTTTTTGCACTCATTGGGGACAGACTTACATGAGTGTTTTCACGCATTGGGGACAGACGTAACGCATGCCAGCAGCGGTTCGGCCCCTGCCTCACGCCGCCTCGTTCCAGCCCGCGGTGGCCTTGGTTACGCTTGTAGCGCCGATGCCGGTGATACGGGCAATTTGCTTGACCGTGAGATGCGCCCGCCTGAGCCTCAGCAGACAGGCATCGCGATCGGGGCGTGGCAGGGCCTTGAGCAGCGCAGGATCTATGCTCGGCAGGACTTCATGCGCAACGGAAAGGGCCTCCTCATCGGGGATCCGCCGGCGTGGAAGAACCTCCACTGACCAGATGCGCCCGGCAACTTCCTCGAGATGCTCGCAATAGCAACGGGAGCCTCCGACAATATCGAGCATAGGGGCCGCATCACAGATGTCAAAGGGATCATAGCCCAGCTGATACGCCTTATAGCTTGACCAGCGGTACGCATCGAGCGAGTCAAGCGCACCCTTCACGGGATTGAGATGAATATAGTCGAGCAGCTGCACCGCCTGCGTGTCCGACTCAACCGCGACCCGCGAATAGCGATTGTCAAACAGATGTCCCGTTCTCCCCGTTTTTCCATTGAAATACTTAGCATATGCCGTCAGCGCGCACTGCATTGCCTTTGAAAGGTTGTCATATGGGTCATCAACCATCAAATGGAAGTGGTTGTCCATAAGGCACCAAGCCAACACCGCCACTTCATGGCGCGCAAACCTGTCCGAGATATCCGATAAGAAACGATAACGGTCGGAGTCATCTTCAAAAATAATCTGTTTGGAGTTGCCGCGGTCAAAGACGTGGTAACAGCCGGTGATCGAAACGGGGCGGGCGCATCGGGGCATAATCTCTCCTTTCAAAACTGTTCAGGCAACACCTAAAAGGAGAGAAGCAACGCGAAATGCTGAGCCTGCAACCTATTTATATCCAATAAGCGGCAATAACAGGCCCAGAACGGCAAAATGGCAAAACGATGTCTGTCCCAAATGAGTGAAAGCACTCATGTAAGCCTGTCCCCAACGAGCGGGGCGGTGGAGCAGGCAAATAGTTTTAGTTAAAACGTTTCAGTTTATTGAAGCGTTTTAGTGTGCCTTTTAAAGGAATCTTACCGTTCGCCGAATAATTTCTTGCTATCATGCAAGGCGTAGGGTAAATCTCCGATCGCAAGGAGACACAAATGGTGAAAAAGTCACCGGAAAACACTACTCCCGCAATTGTGGACAACGTAGAGGCGCTTGAGGCTAAGCTCTCTCAGATGCGAGAGGCCCAGGCGCTTTTTGCTACGTACACGCAGGAGCAGGTCGACAAGATCTTCTATGAGGCCGCCATGGCCGCCAACAAGGCTCGTATCCCGTTGGCGAAGATGGCCATCGAGGAGACCGGCCGCGGCGTTCTTGAGGACAAGGTCATCAAGAACCACTACGCCGCAGAGTACATCTACAACGCTTACAAGAACACCAAGACCTGTGGTGTCCTGGAGCGCGACGAGGCTTACGGCATCACCAAGATCGCCGAGCCCATCGGCATCGTGGGCGCCGTCATCCCGACGACCAACCCCACCTCCACCGCAATCTTCAAGACGCTGATCAGCCTGAAGACCCGCAATGCCATCATCATCTCCCCGCACCCGGCTGCCGCCAAGTGCACCATCGCCGCTGCCAAGCTCGTGCTTGACGCCGCCGTCAAGGCCGGCGCCCCCGAGGGCATCATCGGCTGGGTCGATGTCCCCTCCATCGAGCTGACCAACATGGTCATGCGCGACGTCGACATCATCCTCGCCACCGGTGGCCCGGGCATGGTCAAGGCCGCCTACTCCTCGGGCAAGCCCGCCCTGGGCGTTGGCGCCGGTAACACCCCGGTCGTCATCGACGACACCGCCGACGTTCTGCTCGCAGTCAACTCCATCATCCACTCCAAGACCTTCGACAACGGCATGATCTGCGCTTCCGAGCAGTCCGTGACCGTCATCGACACCATCTACGACCAGGTCAAGGCCGAGTTCCAGAAGCGCGGCTGCTACTTCGTCAAGCAGGGTGCCGAGATGGAGGCCCTGCGTGCCGCCATGTTCAAGAACGGCGCCCTCGATCACCGCATCCCCGGCATGGCTGCCGCCAAGATCGCCGAGCTCGCCGGCATCGAGGTTCCCGCCAAGACTAAGATCCTGATCGCCGAGGTCACCTCCACCGACCCCGCCAAGGAGGAGTTCTCCCACGAGAAGCTCTCCCCGGTCCTGGCCATGTACCACGCCAAGGACTTCCAGGAGGCCGTCGACAAGGCCGAGCACCTGGTGCTCGCCGGTGGCCCGGGCCACACCGCCTCTCTGTACGTGCACCCCGCCCAGGCCGAGAAGATCAACCTGTTCGAGCACGTCATGAAGGCCTGCCGCATCGTCATCAACACCCCGTCCTCGCACGGTGGCATCGGTGACCTGTACAACTTTGGCATGAAGCCGTCTCTGACCCTGGGCTGCGGCTCCTGGGGCGGCAACTCCGTCTCCGAGAACGTTGGGGTGAAGCACTTGATCAACGTTAAGACTGTGGCCGAGCGCCGTGAGAACATGCTGTGGTTCCGCGCTCCCGAGAAGGTCTACTTCAAGAAGGGTTCCACGCCCGTCGCCCTCGACGAGCTGGGCAACGTCATGGGCAAGAAGCGCGCCTTCATCGTTACCGACCAGTTCCTCTTCAAGAATGGCAACACCCGCGCCATCGAGGCCAAGCTCGACGAGATGGGCATCGCCCACGACTGCTTCTACGACGTCGAGCCCGATCCGTCGCTGCAGTGCGCACGTCGCGGCGCCAAGCAGATGGCTCTCTTTGAACCGGACGTCATCATCGCCGTCGGCGGTGGCTCCGCTATGGACGCCGGCAAGATCATGTGGATGATGTACGAGCACCCCGAGTGCAAGTTTGAGGACATGGCCATGGACTTCATGGACATCCGCAAGCGTATCTTCACCTTCCCCGAGATGGGCAAGAAGGCCTACTTCGTCGCCGTCCCGACCTCCTCGGGTACCGGCTCCGAGTGCACGCCGTTCGCCATCATCACCGACAAGGAGACCGGCATCAAGTGGCCGCTCGCCGACTACGCGCTGCTCCCCAACATGGCTATCGTCGACGCCGACAACTGCATGACCGCCCCGCGCGGCCTGACCGCTGCCTCCGGCATCGACGTCATGACCCACGCCATCGAGTCCTACGTCTCCATCATGGCTTCCGACTACACCAAGGGCCTCTCCGAGCGCGCTGCCAAGCTCGTCTTTGAGAACCTGCCCTCCAGCTTCACGAACGGCGCCAAGGACCCGCACGCCCGCGAGGAGATGCACAACGCCTCCTGCATGGCCGGTATGGCCTTCGCCAACGCCTTCCTGGGCCTCAACCACTCCATGGCTCACAAGCTCGGCGCTTTCCATCACCTGCCCCACGGCATCGCTAACGCCGTCATCCTGACCCGCGTCATGCGCTACAACGCCGCCGAGGCTCCCGTCAAGATGGGTACCTTCTCCCAGTATCCTTACCCCAACGCGCTGCACAACTACGCCGAGATGGCCAAGTACTGCGGCATCGAGGGCAAGGACGACAAGGAGGTCTTCGAGAACTTCATCACGAAGCTCGAGGAGCTCAAGGACTTCATCGGTGTCAAGAAGACCATCGCCGACTACGGTGTTGACGAGCAGTACTTCCTCGACACCCTCGACGAGATGACCGAGCAGGCATTCAACGACCAGTGCACCGGCGCCAACCCGCGCTACCCGCTCATGAGCGAGATCAAGGAGCTCTACCTGGACGCCTACTACGGCCGCGAGCCTCAGGACTACGCCGTCTGCTAGTTTTAGCACGGTTTTTTGCGGCGGGGGTGCACGGGTGTTTCACACACCCCCGCCGTCGCTTCTATCGCATCGTTGAAAGGATGCAACCATGCTGCTACCCGATTCCAAGACCGAGCTCGTCCGCCGTGGCAACAAGGTCGTTTACGACCTGGGCGACAAGATCGTCAAGGTCTTTAACGAGACCAAGCCTGTCTCCGACGTGTTCAACGAGGCTTTGAATCTTGCCCGCATCAATGAGTGCGGCATCCGCAGCCCCAAGGCGCTCGAGGTTTCCCAGCTCGAGAACGCCAACGGCTGGGCGCTCGTGACCGAGAAGGTTCCGGGCACCACCCTTGCCGAGAAGATGACTGCCGAGCCCCAGCGCTTTGGTGAGTACCTCGAGATGTTCGTCGACCTCCAGATCGAGATCCACGGCTACACCTCCCCGCTGCTCAACCGTCAGCGCGACAAGTACGCCCGCATGATCGACAGCCTTGATCAGCTCAATGCCACCACGCGCTACAACCTTCAGGAGCGTCTGGACGGCATGACCAAGGAGTTCAAGGTCTGCCACGGCGACTTCAACCCCTCCAACGTCATCGTCGGCGACGACGGCCAGCTCTATGTGTGCGACTGGGCACACGCCACCCAGGGCTCCCCTGCTGCCGACGTTGCCACCACCTACCTGCTCTTTGCCCTCAACAGCAAGGACCAGGCCGAGGCCTACCTGGAGCTCTACTGCGACCGTGCCGACATGCCCATGCAGGTCGTGCGTCAGTGGACGAGCATCGTCGCCGCTTCCGAGCTCGCTCGTAAGCGCAACGTGAACGATGAGTTCCTGAAGAACTGGATCGACGTCGTCGATTATCAGTAATATCTGAGCGATTTATTTCGCATCGGAGGCATAATGGAAAACCCCGCAGCTCGCATGGGCTGTGGGGTTTTCCTTTTAGATATCGAGGATGCTACAAGATAATAGGACGGCCCCGCATCTCCCCGATTGGAGAAATGCGGGGCCGTCCCACATATCGAACTACAAGCGAAATCGTCGATTAACGGCGGGCTGCCTTAACAAGCTCGGCAACCTTGGCAACGACCTCGTCGATCGCCACGTCCTCGCGCTCGCCCGTAGCACGGTCCTTGAGCTCAACGGTGCCATTCTTAAGGCCGCGCTTGCCCAGAACCACCTGATACGGGAAGCCCATGAGGTCGTTATCGGCAAACTTAAAGCCCGGACGCTCATCGCGATCGTCGACGACGACCTCGATACCCTCGGCACACAGGCCATCAACAATCTGCTCGCAGACGGTAGTGCACTCTTCCTTCTTGGGATCAAGCGGAATCACCGCGACCTCGTACGGGGCAACGGAGACCGGCCAGACGATACCGTGCTCGTCGTTGTGCTGCTCCACGACGGCAGCAAGCGAGCGGGACACGCCCACGCCGTAGCAACCCATGATGAGCGGCTTCTCCTTGCCGTCCTCATCCATAAAGGTGGCACCCATGGCCTCGGAGTACTTGGTGCCCAGCTGGAAGACCTGAGAAACCTCGATGCCGCGGGCAGCGGAGAGCGGCTTGCCGCAGTGCGGGCAGGGGTCGCCGGCGACAACGGTGACCAGATCGGCCCACTCATCGACGGTAAAGTCGCGCTCGGGGCAGGCACCGGTAAAGTGATAATCGACCTCGTTGGCACCGCAGGCCCACTGTTTGGACTCGCGCAGGCTCTCGTCGCAGACCAGACGAATGCCATCGGGCAGGTTAACCGGTCCGATAAAGCCCTTGTGCAGACCGTTCGCCTGAAGCTCCTCGTCGGTCATCATGCGATAGCCCTTGCCAAAGACGTGCTCGGCCTTGCAATCGTTGAGCTCGTGATCGCCCGGAACAATGGCCACGACCGGCTTGCCCTCGGCGTCGATGAGTGCCAGCGACTTGCGCGTGCCGTTCTCGGGGAACCCAAAGAACTTAGCAACAGCCTCAATGGTGCCCATGCCCGGAGTCTCAACCTTGGTGAGCGTACCGTCACCAGGACCCTCGGTCACGACGACCTTGGTGCTTGCAGCCTCGTCATCGGCAGCGAAGCCGCAATCGTCGCAGTAGACGAGCGAAGCCTCTCCGGCGTCAGCCAAAGCCATGTACTCGACGGAGGTATCGCCACCGATCTCGCCAGAATCGGCGACGACGGGCAGAGCCTTGATGTAGCAGCGCTCGCAGATATTGGCGTACGCCTGCTTCATCTTGTCGTACTCCTCCTGCAGGCTCTCCTGCGTGGCGGAGAAGCTGTAGGCGTCCTTCATGATGAACTCGCGGCCGCGCATCAGGCCAAAGCGGGGACGGAACTCGTCGCGGAACTTGTCCTGAATGTGATACAGGTTGACGGGCAGCTGCTTATAGGAGCGTAGCTCGTTGCGCACCAGGGCCGTGACGGTCTCCTCGTGCGTGGGGCCCAGGACGAACTCGCGACCATGACGGTCGTCAAAGCGCACAAGCTCCTTGCCATAGGCGTCGATGCGGCCGGACTCGCGCCACAACTCGGCGTCGACCATGATAGGCATCATAAGCTCCTGGGCGCCGGCAGCGTCCATCTCGTCGCGCACGATGTTCTCGATCTTACGGATCGAGCGCCAGGCAAGCGGCAGGTAGGAATACAGGCCGGCGGCCTCCTTGCGGATCATGCCGGCACGGAGCAGCAGGCGGTGACTGGCGAGCTCAGCGTCCGCCGGATCCTCTTTAAGCGTCGGCGCATAGAGCTTAGACATATACATTGCTCGGGTCATTTATTTCTCCTCAATAAGCTTGTCGACCTCTGCCATAAGCGCGTCGACAATTTGGTCCTCAGCTACTTTACCAATGATCTGGCCATGCGAAAAGAGCAAGGCCTGACCACGTCCGCAAGCAACGCCCAGGTCGGCATCAGAAGCCTCGCCGGGGCCATTAACGGCACATCCCATAACGGCAATCGAAAGCGGCGCGGTATAGTTCTTAAGCCGCTCGGTTACTTCCTCGGCAATGGGAATAAGGTTAACCTGGCAGCGGGCGCACGTGGGGCACGAGACAATCTCGGGGCCACGGCGACGCAGGCCCAACGACTGCAGAATACCCCAGGCAACCGGCGGCTCCTCAACCGGATCGGCTGTGAGCGACACACGCATGGTGTCGCCAATGCCTTCGGAAAGCAAGATACCCAAGCCTACAGAGCTCTTGATGGTGCCCTGGAGCTTGGTCCCCGCCTCCGTCACGCCCAGGTGAAGCGGAACGTGGGGAATCTCACGCGACAGGGCTCGATAGGTATCGAGCGTCGTTTGCACGCTATGGGCCTTGGCCGAAAGCACAATGTTCGTAAAGCCGCGGTCCTCAAAGTGCTTGACGAA
>URAD01000005.1 GCA_900545745.1 uncultured Collinsella sp. | reverse complement strand
CGCCTTTAGACGCGAGCCCGGGGCCCGTGGGTTATACCCTAAGAGCAAACCACCCCTTTTAGGGGTGGTTCTGATTTGCGGTGAAATAAGGACTGTTTTGCCAGCTTAAAGGCTCAATCAG
Organism: uncultured Collinsella sp.; assembly: GCA_900545745.1. Lineage (GTDB taxonomy): Bacteria > Actinomycetota > Coriobacteriia > Coriobacteriales > Coriobacteriaceae > Collinsella. Next base: position 86,212 of record URAD01000005.1, on the reverse strand, counting down.
TCCCTATTTCACCGCAACTTCTAAAGAGGTCGTATCAAGCAGGATTTCTATTGGGATAAGGGCCCATCCCAGCCAAGTGCAATTCAGCCCCCAAGCATAGCGCTGCTGCACCCAAGTAAAACGCAGCGACCCCTTAGTTATCGCAGGCCGGACACAGGGTTACTTTCCAAATCTTTCCGCAGGACGGAGGAGCCCCCGCCGCACGTAGTGCGCAGCGGAGGCTCCGACATGTCCGAGGACGATTTGGAAAGTAACCCTGTGTCCGGCCGGAGGGATCCAAACACGGCCATGCTTCTTATGTGCAGCAAAGCTAATGCTGCTAAAATACTAAGCGCTCATGTAGTTTAAACGCACGACGATAAGGAGCACCAGTGGGTAACCACTTCCGTACCTCCGGTGCGGGCGATGATGCCCCCAAGACGCAGGCAGGCGTCCAGGGCAGTCGTTTCGCCACTCCGGATTCAGAGGGCCAGCCTGTTGCTCAGGCCCCCGCTCAGCCGGCAGATCAGGCACAGCCGGCATCCGATCCCTTTGCCTACAATCCCACCAGCGATGTCGCGCTTTCCGGCACGGCGGGCTTTGAGCCCGTTCAGGCCGTGACCGCTCGCGTGGAGCAACCTCAGGCTGGCGCCGCCACGCCGCAGCCTACCATGGTCGGCATTCCCGACCCCTTGGCCCCTGCGACGCCGGCTCCTCAGCCTGCGCAGTCCGGTCTCTTTGCCGCTATTCCCGACCCCACGCAGCCTGCTGTCCCGGTGGTCGAGAGCGATCAGGCCGCCGAGGTCGCAAGCCTCGATAACGCGCTCAACAACCCCGATTTTACGTCGGTGTTTGCGCCCATCGATCCGCAGGCCAGCCGCAAGAAGATGGCCAAGCAGGCCGGTGTCGAGCCCGTCATCCTTATGGAGCATGTCACCAAGATCTATCCGGCACAGCCCAACAAGCCTGCACTCGACGACATCAACATCGAGATCTATCCGGGCGAGTTCGTCTTCCTGGTCGGTCACTCCGGCTCGGGTAAGACCACGCTGCTGTCGACGCTCAACCGCGACGTCAAGCCGACGAGCGGCCGCATCCTGGTCGCCGGTCAGGACCTCATGAAGATTAAGAACCGCAAGGTTCCGTTCCTGCGCCGCCAGATTGGCGCCGTGTTCCAGGACTTTAAGCTTCTGCCGCAAAAGACCGCCTACGAAAACGTGGCGTTTGCCCTGCAGTGCATCGGCAAGCCCAAGGGCGTCATTCGCAGCCAGGTGCCCGAGGTGCTGCGTCTGGTCGGCCTGGCCGATCAGATGGACTCGCTGCCCGACCAGCTTTCCGGTGGCGAGCAGCAGCGCGTTGCCGTCGCCCGCGCTATGGTCAACCGTCCGCCGCTGCTGATCTGCGACGAGCCGACGGGCAACCTCGACCCGGCGATCTCGCTGGGCATCATGAAGCTGCTCGAGCGTATTAACCGCACCGGCACCACCGTGATCGTCGCCACGCACGACCGCGAGATGGTCGATAGCATGCACCGTCGCGTGATCGCCCTCGAGGGCGGCCACGTTATCCGCGACCAGGAGAGGGGAGGTTACGGCAACTATGGCACCAACTAACGTAGGCTACTCCTTCAAAGAGGCAATCAGCCACTTCTTCCGTAACTGGACTACCTCGCTCGGCGCCGTCATCACGATCTTCCTTTCGCTGTTTATCATCGGCCTGTTTATCATGGGCTCTGCGATGCTGAACTCCGTGATCGGCACCGTCGAGGATCAGGTTGTCATCAACGCGTTCATTAGTGATGACGCCGATCAGGCTGATGTTCAGGCTTTTGAGGCCGAGCTTAAGACGTGGAATAACGTCAAGTCCGTGACCTATAAGGACAAGGACGACGCGCTGGCCGAGTATACGAGCAAGATGTCGGGCAACGCCGACGCCACCATGAGCGCGCTCGACGGCCAGAACCCGCTGCCCGCCTCGTTTGCGATTGAGATGGACGATCCGTCTCAGGTCGAGAGCACGGCCAAGAAGCTCAAGAAGAATGCCGACTTCCAAAAGATCGCGGACGACGGCGACGTCAACGCGAGCGTACTGTATGGCCAGGAGGAAGTAAGCCGCCTGTTCCAGGTGACCAACTACATCCGCATTGCCGCCGTGGTGCTCGTTGGCCTTCTGACCTTTATCGCATTCATCTTCATCAACAACACGATTCGCCTGTCCATCACGGCGCGTCGTCGTGAGATTGCGATTATGCGTCTGGTCGGCGCCAGCAACGGCTTCATTCGCGGCCCGTTTATCACCGAGGGTGTACTGCAGGCCATTTTGGGCTCGCTGCTTTCCATCGGCGTTCTGGAGCTGCTGCGCAATCTGATGATTCCGCGTCTGCAGGAGAGCATCGGCTGGATGTCGTTTGCCCTGCCGACGCAGTACTACCTGGTGACCTATGCTGCGCTGATTCTGGTCGGCGTGATTATCGGTCTCTTTGGTTCTGCCATTGCCATGCGCCGCTACCTGCGCGTGTAGGCATGCCTGGAATTCATCCCTTCCAACGGGTCGTCTCTTATGGGGCGGCCCGTTTTTTGATTCCTAGGGGACGGCAGGAAAGCGAATCATTTGGGTAGACTCTTTGGAGTTCGCAATCGATAGTTAGGAGGCGCCATGGGGCGCAATAACAAGCATAAGCGTGGAGCTCGCAATAAGCGCGGGCCGGTGCGCAGCGAACGCCGTCCGAGCCTGACCGGGCGCGTGCAGCTCCATGAGCATAGCGCCTACGTTGTAACCGAAAACGGCGACTACAAGGTCATGGGCCGCGGTAAGCGCGAGATCATGGATGGCGATACCGTTGCCGTGAGCATTAAGAACAGCCCGCACGGTGAGCGGCGCGCCGTGATCGAGGGCGTGGTCGAGCGTGCAGCCATAAGCGTGGTGGGCACGTACCAGACCGCCGGTCCGCTTGGTGTGATCGAGCCGCTCGATTCGCGCCTGAAGGCCGACTTCTTCATCCTGCCCGAGGATACCTCGGCGGATCGCCTGGGCGTCCGCCCGGGTGATGCTGTTGTCGCGCGCATTTTGACCTACCCGACGCGCCTGGAATCGGGCACTGTGACGATCGAGCGCCGCATTGGCGGAGATGACGCGCCCGATTTGGGCGTTCAATATGTGATGGCGCGCTACGGCTATACCGATAGCTATCCCGAGGCCGCACTGGACGAGGCCGAGGGGCTTTCGCTCGATGTGTCCGCGGCGCTTAAGGACCCGCTCCGCCGCGATCTGCGCGACCGCTTTGTCATCACGATCGACCCGGTCGACGCGCGCGACTTTGACGATGCCATTTCGCTGGAGCGCACGCCCGAGGGTGGCTACAAGCTGGGTGTGCATATCGCCGACGTTTCACACTATGTGGCTTGGGACGGGCATATCGATCTTGAGGCTCGCCATCGTACGACATCGGTGTATCTGGCCGATCGTGTGCTTCCCATGCTGCCCGAACGCCTGTCCTGTGACCTGTGCTCGCTGCGCCCTGACGAGGACCGTCTTGCGTTTACCGTCGACATCGAGCTCGATGCACAGGGTCGCGTGCGGCATTACGATCCATACCCCAGTGTGATTCGCTCGCGTGTGCGTATGGACTATGACGGCGCCGAGGCGCTGCTGGTGCGTGCCGGTGCGGTTGAGTATTCGGTGCTGGAGGGTGCGGCCGAGGATGTTGCGGCTGCCGAAACCTCGCGCGAGGAAGCGCTTGAGCGCGGTCTTGCGTGCGAGGAGGCCGCCCGCGGCTACAACGTCGACCTCGGCGATTTCCTTGTCGCCGCCAACGAACTCGCCGAACTTCGCCGTCGTATTCGTCGCACCCGCGGCTCAGTTGATTTTGACACGGCCGAGATTCGCGCTCTATTGGATGAGGACGGAGTACCCGTGCAGATTGTGGCGCGTGAGCGTTCGTGTGCCACGTCGCTTATCGAGGAAGCCATGCTGCTCGCCAACGAGTGCGTTGCAGAGTGGCTGGCAGACCGTGATATCGAGGCCTGCTATCGCGTGCATGAGGATCCGAGCCCCGATAGCCTGCACGGTGCCGCCGTTGCGCTGGCGCAGCTAGGCATCATCGACGATCGTCGTGCTGCCGGTATTGCCCTGGGGAGCCCCGATGAGCTGCAGGCTGCAGTTGATGCTGCCGCCGGTACGGCCAACGCACCGCTCGTTAACACGCTGCTTCTGCGCAGCATGCAGCGCGCGCTGTACAAGCCGCGCAACGAGGGCCACTTTGCGCTCGCCGCGCCGTGCTACTGTCACTTTACGAGTCCCATCCGTCGCTACCCCGATCTGGTGGTGCACCGCGTGCTCAAACTGCAGTTGGCCTATGAGCAGCTCGGCGGCAAGGACGCCTTGGTCCGTACGCCGCGGCTGATCGGCAAGGGGCGCGAGTCGCTGCCGCGCATTCTGCCGCAGATCTGCCGCGCATGTAGCGATGCCGAGCGCGCGGCAGATGCCGCCAGCCATGCGACGCAAAAGATCAAGATTGCCCAGTACTATGAGGACCGTCTGGGCGAGCGCTATGCCGGAACCGTCTCGTGGGTTAGCAGCATGGGCCTCTTTGTGCGCTTGGACCTAACGCAGGTCGAAGGCTTGGTTTCGATCAAGAGCCTGGGCAACGAGTGGTTCGAGTTCGACGAGGACGCGCTAACGCTCACAGGTGCCGACACGGGCACCCGTTACGAGCTGGGGCAGCGCGTGATTATCGAGGTCTCGCGCGTCAATACCACACGTGGGCACTTGGACTTTAAGCTGATCCATTAGCCAAATCCCGACTGATGGTGGGGGAGCGGAGGGCGGCCTTTCGGGACCGCCCTTCGCATTTGAATCGTGGCTACCTTGCCGTTTGCTCGGCCGCCCGCTTACCTGCTATTTGAGAGGTAAAACCTACCAAAATAAACCTGTCCCTTTTGGCAGGTTTACAAGAAAGCGGGGATGAGATGGCGACGGTGTACGGTTATGCGCGGGTGAGTTCGCGCGATCAGAACCTTAATCGGCAGCTGGATGCGCTGGGCGCCTATGGCGTGGGCTCGGCGAATATTTATGCCGACCATGCGAGCGGCAAGGACTTCGATCGACCGCGTTATCGCGAGCTGCTGCACGTCCTGGGAGACGGGGACGTACTGGTGGTGCTTTCTATCGACCGACTTGGCCGTAATTACTCCGAGATTCTTGAGGAATGGCGACGCATTACCAAGGAGCTCGGGGTTGCCATTGTGGTGTTGGACATGCCATTGCTTGACACGCGCGTCAGGGCCAGCGGCGCGCCGGATGTGACCAACACCCTGATTGCCGATATTGTGCTGCAACTGCTGAGCTACGTGGCGCAGGTGGAGCGCGAGAATATCCATCGGCGCCAGGCGGAGGGGATTGCAGCGGCGCGAGCGCGAGGGGTCCGTTTCGGTCGACCTCGCAAGCCGTGCCCTCCTCAGTTTGAGCTGGTGCGCGATAGCTATGAGGCGGGCGATATTACCCGCAGCCAGGCAGCAAAGTGCCTGGGCGTGTGCGTGGGGACGTTCGATCGCTGGATGCGCGAGGCGGGGTAGGGGTTTGCGTCGCTTTGTCGCTTCCTGTTGCGATTCAAATTTTGATACGGTGACGATGTCATTTGGGGCTACACTCGCTCATATTTAAAAAGACGGAGGTTGGCCTTTGGCGCACATGAAGATAATAATCGGGTGGACCGCGATCGCTCTGTTCGCCGCAACGCTGGCGGGCATCTGGGTGCTGACGGAGCAAAACGCAGTGCAGACGTCGTTGCTGAGCGAGTCCACCGCGCGCGTGGTGGAGGGTCAGGCTGCGAGCGTTCAGGCTGTCGATGCCACGGGTGAAGCTCAGGCGGAGAACGGAATGACTGGGGGCACCGATTCGGCTGCCTCGAATGTCCGGTCTGGCCGACTTGCTTCCATTCGCATGTGGGTGGGCACAAACGTCCGTCGCGTCGCCCATACCGTAGAGTTTTTCTTCGTCGGATTGTTCGCCTCGGTGATCGTGGTCTGCTTTTCCAGGCGTCCATGGAGTGTGTGTTCCCGTTGCGTGCCTGTGTTTCTCTTTTGCGCTGCCTGCTCCGTTGGCGACCAGGTGCATAAGATCTTTGTTCCCGGCAGGCATTTCGACGTTATCGATTTAGGATTCGATGCTGCGGGCTATGTCACCGCCATGCTGTTGGTATTGCTGGCAGCGGCGTTGGTGCGCCATGCGACTCGGCCGATCGGCGCCCATGCGAGGCGCTAGCCTTAAGACGAGACATCGCGACTGCCTATGCTTCGACATTGACTACAATAACGGCTGCAATCGCGAGTGGTCGTCGATGTGCAGTTTTCCAGACACCTGTTTTCTCTAAGAAAGGAAATCCCATGGCGGTATTGTTTGTTGAATATCCCAAGTGCTCGACCTGCAAGAAGGCCAAGGCATGGCTGGACGAACATGGGGTAGAGTATATCGATCGCGATATCGTTTTGGACAATCCCACGGCTGATGAGCTTGCGACCTGGATTGCTCGTTCGGGGCTGCCGGTGCGGCGCTTCTTTAATTCGTCGGGCATGAAATATCGAGAGCTGGGCCTGAAGGCGCGTCTGGATGCGGGCATGACGGATCAGGAGTGCTACGAGCTGCTGGCGACCGACGGCATGCTGGTCAAGCGTCCGCTGCTGGTGGGCGACGACTTTGCGATTCCCGGCTTTAGGGAAGCGGCTTGGGCCGAGGCGTTGCTGTAGCGGCTGCGGAAAGTGCGACCCGTTTTGAGCTCGGATTCCGGGACGCAGTTTCCGGTTGAAGGGGCTAGCGGAAACCGTATCCCAGTTTGAGCGCGAAATCTGGGATACGGTTTCCGTTTGGGGCCTCTAGGGGAAAGCGCGTCCCGTTCTGGACGTAAATTCCGGGATGAGCTTTCCGGTTGGCGGGCATGCGCACTATCCCGGCTGGCGGGCATATGCGCTAATCCTCAAGCTGTGCCCATTCGTGCGGATTGTAGACCTTTACGTGCTTGTTGGGCTTGCCGCTCCAGTACTCCTCGTCCATAAAGGGCAGATATGCCTGAACACCGGGGCAGATAAAGGGAATCCGCTGCTGTTGCAGTCGCTCGCGCTGTCGCTGCTCCAGGTGCGCCTCGGATATGACAGTCGGCATACCGGACAGCTCGACGAGGCTTGCCTGGATTCGCTTAAGGTCGGGGAGTCCCGCGTGCCATGACATCCGCATGATCAAAAAGGATGCACGGCGGTATTTTGCCTGCATCACCGTGATGGCGGGGCGCAGAGTGGGATGGATTTTGTCCCGTTCGGGCCAAAGGTCAGCAGTGATCTCGAGGCCCAGGGTCTCCCATAGGTAATCAAGCTCTTCGTCCATGGCGCCTCGATATCTACGTGATCATTGATACTTCGATTGTGTTGCCTGGTGCTATCGTTTTCGCGGTAGAATCTGCCAACGGTTGACGGCTACCGCTCGCGGCGTTTTGCCCTTCGTGTGCAGCGGTCGACTTCACAGGTCCTTCACGTGTTGGCCGTATTTGACTGAATTTCAAAAAAGTCAAAATTGGGGCTTGCGTCACGGCCGGACTTCCCGTATATTTCTTTCTTGCGCAAAGGCACAGCCGAGCGCAGCGATGCAGTCATTGGGATGTCGTCTAATGGCAGGACAGCGGATTCTGGTTCCGTCAATGGGGGTTCGACTCCCTCCATCCCAGCCATTGCATTTGCTACATATGGCCCGTTCGTCTAGCGGTTTAGGACGCCGCCCTCTCAAGGCGGAGATCACCAGTTCGAATCTGGTACGGGCTACCACAAAATGAATGCCCGGGCCTCGAAAGAGACCCGGGTTTTGTGTATTGACCGATGTTTAAGGCGCGTTGAGTCTGCCGCCTGGACCGAGGAGTTGTCATGGACCTGCCCATCAGCTTGCAAGACATCACGTATGCCGAGAACTATCTGGCGCAGGGCGACCTGGCTACGGCGACGCCGCTGCTGGAGCGCCTGGTGGAGCTCGCCGAGGAGTATATCGACGCCGAGTGCAAGACGGAGGAGAAGCGCCAATACTTTAGCTTTGATAGCAAGTTTGAGCGCTTGGCCTATCGCCGCGTGGAGAAGGATCCGCGCGAGCTCGTGCAGGTCGAGGTGCCGTTTGACCGCCTGTACTCTGATATGGCGTTTGCCTACATTCGCCAGCAGGATTATGTGAGCGCTCGCAATGCCCTGATGCAGGCTGTGCGTTGGGACCCCATGAACTGCAACTATCGCTTGGATTTGGCCGAGCTGTTCCGCGCACTCGAAGACAAGCAGGAATGGGCATCGCTCTCGTTCTCGGTGCTGGAGCGTGCAAGCGATGGCAAGTGCGCCGCCCGCGCTTACGCCAATCTGGGTCAGTACTTCTTGGAGCCCGAGACCGAGAACGCTTCGGCTGCCGTGGGCTGCGCGCGTCTGGCGCTGCGCCTGGCGCCCAACGATGCGCATACGACGCGCCTGCTCAACAAGATCCATACCACCTATCCGGATGCCGCCGATGAGAGCGACGAGCACGTGATGGGTGAACTGGCCCTGCAAGGCGTTCCGACCTCGCCTTCGGCCGAGATTGCCATCTGCCTGATTATGTGCGCGACCGATGCTGCAAGCGACGGCGACAAGCAGGAGGCGACGCGCCTGACGGTACGTGCTCGCGACTTGGTGGGCGAGGAGGCCTGCGCGGCGATTATCAAACTGGTGCGCGAGAGCGATGCCGAGCTCAATGCCGAGCGCAAGGCAAAGCGCGAGGCTGCGGGCTCAAACGCCGATGGCGCCAAGGAGGCCGGCGATGCCCAGTAAGCGCGAGCGCAAACTCATTTCCAAGAATCGCTCGGCACATCACGAGTACTTTATCGATGAGACGTTTGAGTGCGGTATTGAGCTGAGCGGCACCGAGGTCAAGTCGATTCGCGAGCGCGCCTGTCAGATCACTGACACTTTTGCGCTGATTCGTGGCGGCGAGTGCTGGCTCGTCGGACTGCATATCCACCCTTATAGCCATGGTGGCGTGTGGAATCGCGATCCCGACCGTCGGCGTCGTCTGCTGCTGCACCGCAAGGAGATCGACTTTCTTGACGGCAAACTTCGCAACCGTGGTTATGCGCTGGTTCCGTTGGAGCTCTACTTTAATACGGACGGCCGCGTAAAGCTGCTGCTGGGTCTGGGTCGCGGCAAGAAGCTCTACGACAAGCGCGAGGACATGGCCAAGCGTGATGTCCAACGCGAGATCGACCGCGCCCTTAAGGAACGCAACCGCTAGGCACTCTGTAAGTTGCGGTGGAATACGGACTGTTTTGCCTGTTTGAGGGGCTATTCAGTCCCTATTTCACCGCAACTGCGGGCGTCTCATCTTTCTTACTGTTCTGACACATATGTCTCAAAGGCGGCGTCCGTTATGGGTGCCGCCTTTTTTGTGGGTACATACATTCATGAGGTTCCAACCCGAGCTAGGGGAGTGATCGTTATGGACAAAACTGCGTTCTTTACCATGCCGAGCGGTCTGTACGTGGTGAGTGCTGCGGCAGACGGGCTGCGTGCCGGCTGCGTTATCAACACAGCAGTGCAGGTGACATCCGCCCCGCCGCGCATCTCGATTGCCGTGAACAAGGAAAATGTCACGTCCGGCGTAATCGTATCGGCTAAGGCCTTTGCGCTGACCGTGATCGATCAGACGGTCGATATGCTCTATATCGGCAACTTTGGCTTCCGCACCAGCAGTGGCTACGACAAGTTTGCCAAGTACGAGACCCACGAGACCGCGCTGGGCATGCCCTATGTGCCCGAGCACGCGGCGGCGCTGTTTAGCTGCCGTCTGATTGATACCGTGGATGTGGGCACGCACCTGCTCTTTATCGGCGAGGTGGAGGATGCCGAGCGCTTGAGCGGCGAGGCCCCGCTGACCTATGACTACTACCACAAGGTGTTAAAGGGCAAGACGCCGCCCAAGGCTTCGTCGTATCAAGGCTAGAAATGTTCTAAAAATACTTGCATTATATTATTGAGAATATATACTAATAAGCAAGTACACCAGCAGTCACGTTCGAGAGGAGAACATCATGGCTGAGGAAAAGAAGACGTATAAGTTCGTGTGCACCGTTTGCGGTTACGAGGTTGAGGTCGACACGCCCGAGCTGCCCGAGGATTACGTATGCCCGGTCTGCGGCGTCGGCCCCGATGAGTTTGAGCTCGTCGAGGAGTAACTCGTAGACACACGGCGATTAGCCATACAGAGCTCTGTCCAAGGGCCCCGGTCGAATTCTCGGCCGGGGCCCTTTTGATTTATCTGACGGTTTAAAACGGCCTTACGTGTTACAGATTGAGACGTTATATCTGGACAGTCACGCCATCCCAATTACATCTCCGTTAGCAGCACGATGTCGAGAACCGTTACGATGACGCCGATTCCTACGAGCAACGCGTTGAGCGGGCGCGAGTTGGCGTATTTGCCCATGACGCGGGGTGAACTGGTGAGCCGTATGAGCACAAAGACCGTAATCGGCAGCTGAAGCGACAGCAGTGCCTGACTCCAGATGAGACCTTCAAAAGGATTTGGGACGACCAGGCACGCCGTCACTGCGCCGACGAAACAGGCTGCCACCCCGATCGAGGAATGTCGGTCGTGGATATCGTATTCCTCGTCGAACATGCCCGCAGTGACGGTTCCCGCCGCCATGCCCGCTGTCACGCTGCTCGATAGTCCCGCGAACAGCAGCGCTACCGCAAAGATGGTCGAGCTCGCCGGGCCCAAGATGGGGGAGAGCGTGGCCGCTGCGACGGCGAGGTCGTCTACGACCATGCCATGCGCAAAGAAGGTCGTTGCGGCCAGGATGACCATGGCTGAGTTGATTGCCCAGCCCACGCCCATCGAAAAGAGCGTGTCGAAGAGCTCGTAGCGCAGACGCTCTTCGATAACCTGGTCGCCTTGGCCTTCGAAGTGCATGGATTGGATGACCTCGGAGTGCAGAAAAAGGTTGTGTGGCATTACGACCGCACCCAGGACACTCACGATAATCGCAGCAGAGCCAGTGGGCATACTAGGCGTGATCCAGCTTGCGGCGGCTTGCGGCCAGTCGACCTTGACTAGTGCAAGCTCGGCCAAAAACGAGAGTCCTACCACGCCTACGAAGGCGATGATCCAGCGTTCGGCATGCTTGTAGGAGTTCGTCATGAGCATCGCCATCGATACTGTCGCCACGATGACGCAGCCCGCGCGCACGGGCAGCCCAAAGAGCATTTGAAGGGCAATCGCGCCGCCCAGGACCTCGGCCATGGCGGTGGCGATGGTCGCGAGATAGGCGCTGGCGAGCACCGTGCGTCCCACGATGCGGGGGAGAAAGCGTGTCGTGGCCTCGGCAAGGCAGGCGCCCGTGGCGATACCCAGGTGCGCCGCGTTGTGCTGCAGCACGATGAGCATAATCGTGGACAGCGTGACGATCCACAGCAGCGCGTAGCCAAACTGCGAGCCCGCGGCCATATTGGAGGCCCAGTTGCCCGGGTCGATAAAGCCGACGGTGACGAGCAACCCGGGGCCGATATGCCGCGCAATGTCTAGGCCTCCGTGACCACCGGTGCGTCGGGAGCCAAAGTGTTGTTTGAGATGGTTGAGCATGGTGCGCTCCTGCGTGCCGTTTGTTTGACGCCGCAAAGGATACCCGTTTTAGGCTAAAAAGTTAACCAAGACTAACAAGATTGTTGTATTTGAATGGGACGGTGAAAGGGGATTGCCGAAATGTCTTGATCTGTAACAACTAGGGATGGAGATTGGGCCTAGGTGTTACAGGTCAAGACAGGAAGAAATGGTCCTATGGAATATCTCGATCTGTAACAGCTGACCGCCAAAACCGGCCCTTCGTGTTACAGATCGAGACAAACCAAAACTGTCCTGCAGAAAATCTCAATCTGTAACATCTAGGCGCCAAAATTGGGTCTTCCTGTTACGGATTGAGATGTTTGAAGCGGTGAGTTTACAGGTCGAACTTGGGGCCCTTGTTGCCGTCCTTGAGGTCGGCGGTGTCCACTCGTAGGGCGTGCGTTACGCGATTGTTTCGAAACGGGCGGGAAACACAACGGGCCGGCGATGCTCCCAGTATGCCTATTCAACTGACTGTCTAATATCTAGGGGAGGATCGCGATGCAGGCAGATTCCGCTCAGCAGCAGGGCCTTTATCGCCCCGAATTCGACCACGATGCATGTGGCATCGGCGCGCTTGCCGATATCAACGGTGAGCGCCATCACCAGATTCTGGACGATGCACTGTCCATTCTGGTTAACTTGGAGCACCGCGGTGGTACGGGACTCGAGAAGAACACCGGCGACGGCGCTGGCATCCTGTTCCAGGTTCCGCATCACTTTTTCCGTAAAGAGGCTCAAAAGTGCGGTCAGATTCTGCCGGCAGAGGGCGACTATGGCGTGGCCATGCTGTTCTTCCCGCAGGACGACAAGGGTGTAGAGGATGCCCGCCGCGTGTTTGAGGAGGGCTGCGCCGAAGCCGGCGTGCCGCTGCTCTTCTGGCGCGAGGTGCCGGTCGACCCGCACGACCTGGGCGAGACGGCCCGCGCCTGCATGCCTACTATCCTGCAGGCTTTCCTGGGCCGTCCGGACGACACGCCCGCCGGCGATGCCTTTGAGCGTCGCCTGTACGTGTGCCGCCGCACCATCGAAAAGAAGGCCGACGCTGAGTTCGCCCTGCGCGACAAGATCTTCTATGTGTGCTCCATGAGCTCGCGCACCATCGTGTACAAGGGCATGCTTGTGGCCACGCAGATGCGCCGTTTCTTCATCGACCTCAACGACGCCGCCGTCAAAACGGCCGTGGCGCTCGTCCACTCGCGCTACTCCACCAACACCACGCCCAGCTGGGAGCGCGCACATCCCAACCGCTTTATCATCCACAACGGCGAGATCAACACCCTCAAGGGCAACGTCAACTGGATTCGCGCCCGCGAACCCAACCTGTACAGCCCCGTGCTGCAGCACGATCTTGAGCGCGTGATGCCCATCATCAACCGCGAGGGCTCCGACTCCGCGATTCTGGACAATGTGCTTGAGTTTTTGGTCATGAACGGCCGTCCGCTCACGCGTGCCGCGTCCATGCTGCTGCCCGAGCCGTGGGACCACAACGACAGCCTGAGCGAGGAGCGCCGCGCCTACGACGCCTACCAGTCCATGCTCATGGAGCCCTGGGACGGCCCGGCCGCCATCGCCTTTACCGACGGCCGTACCCTGGGTGCTGCCCTCGACCGCAACGGCCTGCGTCCCGCCCGCTACTATGTGACGCGCGACGGTCGTTTTATGCTGGCAAGCGAGGTGGGCACCATCGAGGTGAGCCCCGAGAACATCCTGACGAGCGGCTGTCTGGGGCCGGGCCAGATGCTCGAGGTCGACTTTGCCCGCGGGCGCGTCATCTACAACGACGAGCTGCGTGCCCGTTACGCCAAGGAAAAGCCCTACCGTGATTGGATTGCCGAGGAGACGCTGACCGTCGACGCGCTCGATGAGCCCGTTGCGGCAACACCCGCCGAGGACGACGAGGTGCCTACCGCCGTGCGTATGGCCAAGCTCGGCTATCACTGGGATGATGTTGACGAGGTCGTGCGCCCCATGGCCCAGCAGGGCAAGGCACCGCTCGCTTCGATGGGTATCGATGCGCCGCTGGCCTGCCTGTCCAAGAAGACGCGTTCGTTCTTCGATTACTTCTATCAGCTGTTCGCCCAGGTCACGAATCCGCCGATCGATGCCCTGCGCGAGCATATGGTAACCTCGACCACGCTCTATCTGGGCAACCACGGCAACCTGCTCGAGGATTCCCGCACGGCCTGCCAGCTGGTGCGCTTGGAGCGCCCGTTGCTCAACGAGGAAGAGTTTGACCGCATCTGCGCCATCGACCGCGTGGGCTTTAAGACTCGCCGCTTCCGTGCCGTCTACCGCCGCGACGCCGGCGAGGGCGCACTGCAGGCTGCGCTCAAGCAGCTTGCCGAGGACGTTGAGGCTGCGGTCCGCGACGGCGTGAACATCGTGGTGTTGAGCGATCGTGCCGCTGCGGGCGAGGTGCCCGTGCCGTCGCTGCTCGCTGTGGGCTGCGTGCACAACCACCTGATCCGCGCCGGCGTGCGTACCTTTGCCGACATCGTGGTGGAGTGCGGCGACGCCGTGTCCCCGCACGACTTTGCGGCGCTGGTGGGCTACTCTGCGAGTGGCATCTATCCGTACAACGCACATGCGTGCATCCGAGATCTGGCTGCACGCGGCGACCTGGACGTGACGGCCGAGCAGGGCATCGCCAACTACAACAAGGCTGCGACGGCGGGCATCGTCTCCATCATGTCCAAGATGGGCATCTCCACGGTGCAGAGCTACCACTCTGCGCAGATCTTCGAGGCCGTGGGCTTTACGCCGGAGTTCGTCAACGCGTACTTCGCCGGCACGGTGAGCCGTGTGGGCGGTATGGGCGTCGAAGATGTCGAGCGCGAGCAGAATGAGCGCTATGACGCCGCGCTCGCTATCCTTAAGAGCCCGGCTCCCGATCAGCTGCCCACGCTGGGTCTGACCAAGTGGCGCCCGCTCGGCGGCGAGGATCACCTCATCGATCCGCAGACTGTCTACTTGCTGCAGACCGCCTGCCGTGAGGACAGCTACGACACCTTTAAGGAGTACAGCGCCCGCCTGCACCGCACCGGCCGTGCCGTGCGCCTGCGCGACCTGCTGGACTTTGATGCCGGCGGCCGCACCCCGGTGGCACTCGACGAGGTCGAGCCCGCGCTCAACATCGTCCGCCGCTTTAACACCGGCGCCATGTCGTACGGCTCCATCAGCAAGGAAGCACACGAGTGCATGGCCATCGCCATGAACCGCCTGCATGGCCGTTCCAACTCGGGCGAGGGCGGTGAGGATCCGCGTCGCGAGACCCCGCTGGCCAACGGCGACTCCATGAACTCCGCGATCAAGCAGGTGGCAAGTGCGCGCTTTGGCGTGACGAGCCGCTACCTGTGCAGCGCCTTCGAGATTCAGATCAAGATGGCCCAGGGCGCCAAGCCCGGCGAGGGTGGCCACCTGCCCGGCAAGAAGGTCTACCCCTGGATTGCCGAGGTCCGTCAGTCCACGCCCGGCATCGGCCTGATCTCTCCTCCGCCGCACCACGACATCTACTCCATCGAGGACCTGGCAGAGCTGATCTTTGACCTTAAGAACGCCAACCCCGGCGCGCGCGTGTCGGTCAAGCTGGTCAGCGAGGCCGGCGTCGGCACCATCGCTACCGGCGTTGCCAAGGGCGCTGCCGACAAGATTTTGATTAGCGGCCACAACGGCGGCTCGGGTGCCGCTGCTCGCGATTCGATCTGGCACGCGGGTCTGCCGCTGGAGCTCGGTCTTGCCGAGGCCCAGCAGACGCTGCTGCAAAACGGCCTGCGCTCGCGCGTAGTGCTCGAGGCCGACGGCAAGCTCATGGACGGCACCGATGTCGCCGTCGCCTGTCTGCTGGGTGCCGAGGAGTTTGGCTTTGCGACCATGCCGCTCATCTCGATGGGCTGCCTCATGCAGCGCGACTGCCAGCAGGATACCTGTCCGGCCGGCATCGCCACGCAGAACTGCCGTCTGCGTCACGGCTTCCGCGGCAAGCCCGAGCACGTTGAGCACTTTATGCTCTTTGTTGCCGAGCAACTGCGCGAGGTCATGGCGAGCCTGGGCTTCCGCACCGTCGACGAGATGGTCGGCCATCCCGAGTGCTTGCGCCAGATTGAGGTCCCGGGCAACCGCAAGGCTAACCTGCTGGATCTGTCGCCCGTGCTGGCGAGCGCGACCTGTGAGTTTGGTGCCCACATCCCGGGTGCCGACGGTCGCCACTTCCTGCCGCAGATGGCAGCGGACAGCGAGCTCGACAAGACGCTCGACTCCACGTTGTTTGTGCCCTATACGGCCGATGCCCGTGCGCACCTGCGTCCGATTCGCTTCCGCGCCGACATCGCCAACGTCAACCGCTGCGTGGGCACCATTTTGGGCAACGCGGTGACCAAGGCGCATCCCGAGGGTCTGCCCGCCGGCTCCATCACCATCGATTGCGATGGTTCGGCCGGTCAGAGCTTTGGCGCTTTCCTGCCGCGCGGCATTACGCTCAACGTGTGCGGCGACGCCAACGACTACTTTGGCAAGGGCCTTTCGGGCGGCGAGGTGTCGGTGCGCCCCAACCCGCATGCGACCTACAAGTTCGACGAGAACATCATCGTGGGCAACGTTGCGTTCTTTGGCGCTACGAGCGGCCGCGGCTTCATTAACGGCCTGGCAGGCCAGCGCTTTGGCGTACGCAACTCCGGTGCCACGGTGGTGGTCGAGGGCTGCGGCAACCATGGCTGCGAGTACATGACGGGCGGTCTGGCGCTCATCCTGGGCGAGGTCGGGCAGAACTTCGCCGCCGGCATGACGGGCGGCGTGGCTTACGTCTTTGACCAGTACGGCACGCTCGATGCCCGTGTGAACCACGAGAGCGTTGAGCTTAAAGCCCCGACGGCTGGCGAGCTTGCGCAGATTCGCGAGCTCATCCAGGAGCACGTGGACGCGACGCAGAGCCCGCGCGGCATTAAGCTGCTCTACAGCTTTGAGACGATGAGCAAGCACTTTGTGAAGGTCATTCCGACCGAGTACGAGCGCGTGTTGGCGATTGTCGCCGCCGCCGAGGCCATCGGTAAGACGCATGCGCAGGCCGAGGAGCTGGCGTTTGACATTGTGACCGGTCGCGCCGACGCCGCCGATGTCGCTCGCTTCGATGCCGCGGGCGGCGCTGTCGGCTCTGTTGCTTCGACCAAGAAGGAGGCGTAAGTGCCATGGGTAAGCCCGGTGCTTTTCTTGATATCGATCGCGTGACCCACGAGCTTCGCCCCGTGGAGGAGCGCAGCCATGATTTTGATCCGCTGTACGTGGAGCTCGATGACGATGCGCGCCGTGCCCAGGCGAGCCGCTGCATGATGTGCGGCGTGGCGTTTTGTCAGATGGGCGCGAGCTTTGGCAAGGCGCGTCCGAGTGGCTGCCCGCTGCACAACCTGATTCCCGAGTGGAATGAGCTGGTGTACCGCGGCCGCTGGGACGAGGCTGCCGAGCGCCTGTCGCTCACCTCGCCCATGCCCGAGTTTACGAGCCGCGTGTGCCCGGCGCTGTGCGAGGCCGCGTGCAACCTGGGTTCGGTCGACGGCCAGCCCACGACGATTCACGATAACGAGCGCGCGATCAGCGACCATGGGTGGGCAAATGGCGGCCCGCGTCGCTTTGAGCCGGCGGGGGAGGGCGCACCCACGGTCGCCGTGGTGGGCTCCGGTCCTGCTGGTCTGGTGGCAGCATGGGAGCTTGCGCGTCGCGGCGCCCGCGTGACGGTGTTTGAGCGTGACGACCGTCCGGGCGGCCTGCTCATGTACGGCATTCCCAACATGAAGCTCGAGAAGTCTGTGGTCGAGCGCCGCGTGGCGCTCATGCGCGAGCTGGGTATTGTCTTTGAGCTGGGCGCTGACGTTACGAACCCTGCGGTAGCGGCCAAGCTCAATGGCTTTGACGCCGTTTTGGTGGCTGCCGGCGCTCGTGCACCCCGCGGTCTTTCGGCTACGAATGTGGATGCCCCGGGCGTGGTGTATGCCGTGGACTACCTGACGGCTTCGACCGTCTCGGTGCTCGATGGTGGTGAGCCCGCGGTGAACGCGCGTGGCCTGGACGTTGTGGTCATTGGCGGCGGCGATACCGGCAACGACTGCGTGGGCACCGCGGTGCGCCAGGGTGCGCGCAGTGTGCGCCAGTTTGAGTTCTTGCCGGCCGCGCCCGATAAGCGTGCGGCGAGCAACCCTTGGCCGCAGTGGCCCAACGTTAAGAAGACCGACTACGGTCAGCAGGAGGCTATCGCTGCCATGGGCGGCGAGATGCGTGCCTGGGGCGTGGATACGCTCGAGGTGCTGCTGGACAAGAAGGGCGCGGCAGCGGGCCTGCGCGTGGTCGATCTGGATTGGTCGGCCGGCAAGCCCGAACGCATCGCGGGCTCCGAGCACGAGGTGCCGGCCCAGCTGGTGCTCATCGCCTGTGGCTTTACGGGTCCGGAGCGCAGCGTGTTCGAAGCTGTCGGCGTACCTGTTGCCACGGCGGGCCGCCCGCTGCCTGTGATGGTCGCCGAGGGCTCGCATCTTGCGGCGCGTGTCGACGGCGTCGCCGCAGATGCCGCGCCGGTGTATGTGGCCGGCGACGCCCGCAACGGCAGCTCGCTCGTAGTGAGCGCCATGGCCGACGCCCTGGCCTGCGCTGCCGAAGTCGCCGAGGCGCTGGAGCTGTAAGGCGGCTGTCCACAGCTGAATCGTCAAGGGCTGTCCCCAACGGCCGGCCCAAAAGGAACGTCCCCAAGTGCCGGCAGCTGGGGGCGTTCCTTATGTGCCGGCATTCGGGGACACTCCTTGCGGGTTTGCGGGCGACTTTGTCATTTGTCGACGTACAAGTATTCATTCGTCGACGTTTGCGACTGTGGTGCTCTGCTGTTTCTGTGGTGGCAGCGGGCATCTGGCTCAAAATGGCGGGTCAGCTGTCTATATCTACCTGCCGTTTCTTTGCGGTGCGCATTTTCGGTCAAGCATCCCGTCAAGTGTTTGGTCGGCAGTTGGTTTGCAGCCGGAGGCCTATTTTGTCCGTGCTGACAGTGGCTGCCCACCCTCCTCGTAAGCTCAAATTGAGGTTCATCAGTTTGAGGAGGATGCCGTGACTGACCACGTTTTAGACCGAGCGCAGCTAGCCGAAGCCGTCGGCAACGATATTGCCGACATGGCCCATTTTTGGATGCTGCGGAAGTTCCAGTTTTTGGAGCCGGCGCGCGAACAGTTCGAGATCATTGTCGACCCGTGGCTCAGCTATTGCACCGAGCCTTCGCAAAACGAAATCATGGCCTACAACATGGCATTTACCGATTGGCTGCTCTTCGAGCGCCCCTATCGCCATGGCAAGACGCTGCTCGAGCTGTATGTTGAAGAGCCGCCGACATCGCTTTCGCCTGCCGCGCTCAAGCGGCTCGAGCAGGTACGCGACACGCAGTATTTCTCGCGCTTTGGCATTTTGGACAAGGATCCTGCGACTGGTATGGTCGCGCTGAAGGACACGCGCGCCGACCGTCGCTTTGATGTCTACGACCCGCATATCGTGCAAAAGGAGCATTGGAGCGACGGAGCGATTGCGGTGCGCCTCGCCTGCGTCGACGATGTCTGGCTGACGGCGGGACAGCTCTATCTGTACGACATCGCGCGCCTGAGTGACACGGCAGTCGATGGGCCGGGTGCGGTGCATCCGGAGGACCTGCAGGATGGCTTTGACACCTCGTGCATCAGTTTCTTCTTGCGCCTGGTCCGCGACATCATGGGCGCCCAGGGGCGCTACGTAAAGTCGCTCAACATCTACGAGCAGGAGTGGGAGTAGGGGATGTGGCTGGTGTCGCCCTGCTGCCCTGACTTTGTCTCAATCTGTAACGTTTGGCGGCTGTTTGGGCCCGTAACTGTTACAGATCGAGACATTCCCCTGGTGTTGCTGGGGTGGGGCTGCAACGTATTCCGTCCCCCACATCCCCTCTTCCCTCCGTTAACCGATATGCTTGACTTTAGGTCGCTGCATTAGGTGATAATGGACAAATGTTCAAGTTAATCGTGAGGGAGGAGCTCGATATGGCGTCTGCCGATCGTTCCACGTTGTTCATCAATGCGACCGTCTTGGATGGTTCGGAACATATGGAGCCGCAGCCCGACATGGCCGTGGTCGTTGAGCGCGGTGTCATCACATGGATGGGGCCGAGTGCTGTGGCGCAGGCGCCCGCGGGTGCCGAGGTTATCGACCTGGGTGGTGCGTATCTCATGCCCGGTCTCATCAATATGCACGTGCACCTGTGCGGCTCGGGCAAGCCTGTCTCGGCCGGCGATGCGGGCGCGCTGATGAAGAAGCTCGATAATCCCGTGGGCCGCACCATCGTCCGCCGCATCCTCAAAGGCAGTGCCCAGCAGCAGCTAGCAAGCGGCGTGACCACGGTGCGCGGCGCGGGCGACCCGCTGTTTGCCGATCTGGCCGTGCGCGATGCTATCGATGCCGGCAAGTATCAGGGTCCTCGCCTGGTGGCGCCGGGAACGGGCATCACGGTGCCGGGCGGCCATGGTGCGGGCCTGTTCGCCCAGGTGGCCAACAGTCCCGCCGAGGCAGCCGAACAGGTGCGCGACCTGTATGCGCGTGGTGCCGACGTCATTAAGCTGTTCGTGACGGGCGGCGTGTTCGATGCGACCGAGGTGGGCGAGCCGGGCGTGCTGCGTATGCCAGTGGAGGTTGCCGCGGCGGCATGCAAGGCGGCGCACGATATGGGCCTTCCGGTTATGGCCCATGTCGAGAGTACCGAGGGCGTGAAGGCCGCGCTTGAGGCCGGCGTTGACACGATTGAGCACGGCGCTCCGTTGACACCCGAAATCTTGGAGCTGTACCGTGGCGCCGCGGGCACGCAGCTCGAGGGGCGTGCTCCGAGTGTGACCTGCACTATCAGCCCGGCGCTGCCGTTTGTATTGCTCGACCCGGAAAAGACCCATTCTACCGATACGCAAAAGAAGAACGGCGACATCGTGTGCTCGGGCATCATCGAGAGCGCCCGTGCCGCACTGGAAGCTGGCGTTAAGGTGGGCCTTGGCACGGACTCAAGCTGCCCGTTCGTGACGCAGTATGACATGTGGCGCGAGGTCGCCTATTTTGCCAAGTATGTCGACGTGAGCAACGCCTTCGCACTGCATACAGCCACGCAGGTTAATGCCGAGCTGCTGGGGCTGGGCGGCGATACTGGCGCGATCGAGTGCGGCAAGGCTGCCGATATCTTGGTAACGCGCGAGAATCCTCTCGATAATCTGTGCGCTCTGCGTGAGCCGATACATGTGATGTGTCGCGGTGATCTGGTACGCAAGCTCAAGGTGAAGCGTATTCCCGAGGTGGACGCCGAGCTCGACGCGATTATGGCCATGCCGGCTGAGGCGCTGGCCGAGGAGCTTGCCCGCGACGGCGTGGCGTAAGCGCGCGATATGGCGATGCGAAAAAGGGACAATCCTTTTGTCATAATCAGAAAAAGCCGAGGTCCCGGTGCGAGGCCTCGGCTTTTATTTGTCCTATGGTGTAGCGGCTATGAGCGCGTCTCCATCTTGGCGTGGCACTTGGGGCAGGTGACGCGAATCTTGCCCTTGCCCTTGGGGACGGAGAGCATCTGGCCGCAGTTGGGGCACTTGAGGTATGCCGTGGTCTTGCGACCCTTCCACATCTTCTTGGCCGTGCGCTTGGCGCGCTCAAAGTCTTCCTTGCTCGTTCCGGCTGCGCGTGAGGTGCTGGCCGCTGCGGCGCCGGCGCCCAAGCTGGCGACAAACTTGCCCAAGCCGGGAACATTGGCGGTCGCGGCGACAAAGGCCTCGTTCTCCTTGTGACGTGCGTCGATATTTTTGGACAGGCCGCGCAGCACGCCAATCACGATTACGGCGATGGCAATCCAGCTGAGCCACTGGATGCGGGCTATCGATCCGATCATGGCGATGATAATGCCTGCGAAGCCCATCACGATGGTGAGTTCGTCAGCGCCATTGCGGCCCTTCATAAAGTCATTCATGCAAATTGCCTTTCATTCGATATGCCGCACGCCTTTATACCCGATTTAGAGCAAGGGGGACAGGTTAATCTGCACCAATGTGGTGCAAACGTACCTGTCCCCAATGCCCCAATTACTTGGAGAGTTTGTCGACGACGCGTTCGATTTCGGCGAGTTTGGCGGCTTTGAGGTCTTCGTCGCCCGATTCGATTGCCGAAGTCACGCAGCCCTCGATATGCGCCTTGAGCACGTCGGCGTTAATGCGCGCGAGGAGCGCCTGTGTTGCCATGAGCTGCGTGGAGATGTCGACGCAATAGCGGTCCTCATCGACCATCCGCAAGATGCCGTCGATCTGGCCGCGTGCCGTTTTGAGCATGCGGGTCACCGATTTGTGGTCTGCCATCATGGCGGGTCCTCGTTTCTGG
Organism: uncultured Collinsella sp.; assembly: GCA_900545745.1. Lineage (GTDB taxonomy): Bacteria > Actinomycetota > Coriobacteriia > Coriobacteriales > Coriobacteriaceae > Collinsella. The sequence continues at coordinate 64,195 of URAD01000005.1, read as the reverse complement.
TCGATCTTCCGGATGTCCCCGTCAGTTGCGGTGAAATACGGACTGTTTAAGGGCCTAGGGCGGCTCAACAGTCCGTATTTCACCGCAACTTCTGAGGGGGCAGGTGGCGCCTGCTACGCGGCGGTTACGGACAGGGCATGGAATTTCTCGCCGGCGCCCTCGACGGCGGCGGCGAGCTGCTCGGCGGTCACGGTGTCGGCGCACTCTACCTGGACGGTCTGGGTCTCGTGATCGGCATCGGCGTCGGTCACGCCGGCAACGTTGAGCAGCGCGGTCTCGACGGTGGCGTCGCAATGGCCGCACATGAGGCCGGAAGTCTTGATTGTGAAACGCATGGATATTCCTCTCTGTTGTGTCGGCTTTCCCAGGCACCCGACCTTGACCTTCAAGCCGTCGCTCGCGTACCAAAGTACGCGTCGCTCCTCTTTCAGGTCAATCTCGGGCACCTGGAAAACCCGTTCTAAATGGACTTAATGGTGAGCCTATTTTGCCACTTTTGGCTTAAAGGATTTTAAGCGCAGCGCATTGCTTACGACGCACACGCTCGACAGGCTCATGGCCGCGGCGCCAAACATCGGCGAGAGTTGCCAACCGGTGAGGGGGAAGAACACACCCGCCGCCAGCGGAATGCCGATGCCGTTGTAGAACAGCGCCCAGAACAGGTCCTGCTTGATGTTGCGGATCGTGGCGCGCGAAAGCTCGATGGCGCGGGCGACATCCATGAGGTCGCTGCGCATGAGTACCACGTCGGCGCCCTCCTTGGCGATGTCGGCGCCGGTGCCGATAGCGAGGCCCACGTCGGCGCGCGCCAGGGCGGGTGAGTCGTTGATGCCGTCGCCCACCATGGCGACCTTGCTGCCCGCATCCTGCAGCTCGCGTACGTGGTGCTCCTTGTCGGCGGGGAGGACGTCGGCGATGACCTGTTCGCTGCTCAGCCCCACGCGGCGGGCGATTGCTTCGGCCGTCACACGGTTATCGCCGGTGAGCATGCGCACGTCGACGCCGAGCTTGCGGAGCGCGGCGATGGCCTCGGCGCTCGTCTCTTTGACCTCGTCGGCCACGGCGATGGTACCGGCAAGCTCGCCGTTCTTGGCAAAGAACAGCGGCGTCTTGCCCTCGGCGGCAAATTGCTCGGCAAGACCCGCGGGCACGGTAACGCCCAGCTCGTCCATCAGGCGTACGTTGCCGGCTGCAATGGCGTTTTGCCCTTCGCGCGCCGTAACGCCTCGTCCGGGCACGGCCGCAAAGTCCTCGACCATGCGCGCGACGATCCCGCGTGTCTCGCACTCGGCCATAATCGCCTCGGCCAGCGGGTGCTCACTTGAGCGCTCCAGCGCAGCGGCCAGCTTGAGCAGCGCCTTTTTGCTCATGGCGGGCGAGTCGTCGGCGCGCGTGGCCACTACGATATCGGTCACGGCAGGCTTGCCGCGGGTGACCGTGCCCGTCTTATCGAGCACCACGGTGCCCACGCTGCGCAGGTTCTCCAGCGCCTCGGCACTCTTAAACAGAATGCCCATCTCGGCGCCCTTGCCGGTGCCGACCATAATGGCGACGGGCGTGGCCAGGCCCAGCGCGCACGGGCAGCTGATCACCAGCACGGCGACGGCGGAGGTGAGCGCTTCGTTGACGCTTTCGGTCAGTGCCATCCACACCAAGAAGGTCACGGCCGAGATCACGAACACCACGGGCACAAACACGCCGGCGACCTTGTCGGCCAGTCGAGCAATGGGCGCCTTGGTGGCGTTGGCGTCCTCGACGAGCTGGACAATCTTGGCGAGCGACGTGTCGGCGCCCACGCGTGTGGCGCGGAAGGTAAACGAGCCGGTGCGGTTGACAGTGGCGGCGTTGACGGTGTCGCCGGCGGTCTTTTCCACGGGGATGGACTCGCCGGTCAGCGCGCTCTCGTCCACGGCCGAGCTGCCCTCGAGCACCACGCCATCGACGGGGATGGACTCGCCGGGGCGCACGCGCAGGACCTGGCCGGGAAGGATACTGTCGACGTCGACGGTGGCCTCGCTGCCGTCCTCTGCCACGACGGTCGCGGTCTTGGGCGCCAGGTCGATCAGCGCCTCGATGGTGCCGCCGGTCTTGGACTTGCTGCGCGTCTCGAGGTATTTGCCCACGGTGACGAGCGACAGGATGGTGCCGGCACTCTCAAAATACAGGTTGTCCATGCTCGTCATCATGGCCTCGTGCACCTGACCTGTGGCCAGCTGGTCGGCCATGATGAACATGGCGTAGAGCGACCAGGCGATTGACGCGGTGGCGCCGACGGCGATGAGAGCGTCCATGGTGGGCGCGCCGTGTACGAGTGATTTGAAGCCGTTGATAAAGTACGCGTCGTTGACGTAGACGATGGGGATGAGCAGGACGAGCTCGGTGAGCGCGAGCGTCATGCTGTGGGTGTGGTCGGTGAAGATGCCGGGCAGCGGCCAGCCGAGCATGTGCCCCATGCCTATGTAGAACAGTGGGACAAGGAATACGATCGAGACGATGAGGCGGGTGCGCATGGCAGAGGCGGCGGCCTCCAACTTTTTGGTGGGCGACTCCATATGGGTGACGCCAGACCTGGCCTGCGAGCTGCCGCTTTGGACAGCGTCGGTGCCCGTGCTGATGGGCGAGGCCGAGTAGCCAGCGCGATCGACAGCGGTGCAGATATCGTCGGGGGAGACCTGCGCAGGGTCGTAGTCCACCAGCATAGAGCCGGCGAGCAGATTGACCGCGACGCTCTCGACGCCGTCGAGCTTGCTGACGGCACGGTCCACGTGCGCTTGGCACGCGGCGCACGTCATGCCGCCCACGTCAAACTTATCTTGAGCCATGGCTTCTCCTTTCTGTGACGTAGTGTCGGAAATGTTAACCTGCCGATACTATACACCCATACCCCCTGGGGGTGTCCAGTACAGAAAGAAATGTATGAGATTTCGTTACAGATGAGGATGGATGGTTGGCCGATGGACCGTCCCAACCAATCATCTCAATCTGTAACATCTAGCAGGGAAAATGACCTCTAACTGTTACAAATCGAGACAACTGCCGGGGAGGGGTCCCGTCACGGCAAGACGCCCGCCGCCTAGATACAGAACCCGGGAATCACACAGGTTAGCTTGTTTGGCTTTTCCGCAGGCGTTGCGTACGTAAAGACGTCGCCGTCGTGGCCCACACGGTTTATGTAGAGCGTGCCTTCGGTCTCCGATGAGTCGGGGCTCACCGTGCGCTCCCACCAGCAGGTGTCCTTGCCCTTCCACTGGCGGACCATCGTCTCGTTCGTGGAATACGGGCTCACCTTGAGCTCGCGGAAGAGCTGATACTCCTTGCCCTCGCCGTTGTAGATGTCTGCCAGGTAGTGATAGTCCTTGGCAAACGAATCGGGCGGTTGCGTACCGCACAGCTCGACCATGGCGGGCAGCCAAAGGGTTGCGGGCAACTCGCTCAGACACGATGCACTGTTGGCGGCGCCAGCGTTATTCGAGACCTTTTTGACAGATTTGATGAGCGCGCGCAACTTGTTGGGCAGCAGCTTAAGGCCGTCGCCGTCGAGCCATTCCCGCAGCTCGCAAACTGCCCAGCCGGCGCTCGGCAGTTCAGCCGCAGCGTTGCGCTCGGCAATACCCGCGTCGAACATAAACGTCAGTCCGGCCTTGCCCGTCCCGTCCAGAAGCTCATCGTGGCGGATGCCCACAAGCTGCGCGCCGACCTCCAGCCCGTTGGTGAGTTTCACGCGCTTGGTACACGGATAGGGGATATGCCCATCGGCATCGAGCAGGTGATAGCGCTTGGCAATCTCGCGTGCCTCGCTACGGGTCTCAGCGGCCTTAATCTTGAGCGAAATCTCCTGCAGCTGATCCCAGGTGTAGTCGTCAAGTGAACCGCGGATGCCGTCGAGGTAGTCGGGGATGCCAAAGCCATGGGTTGCCGCCCCGATAACGCTGAGCCCCGCAACGGCTGCGATAGCGCCGCCGATAATAAAGCGGCGGCGGGTCATGGCATCGTGGCGGGCCTGATTCAGGATCTCTCGTGCGCGCTCGCCGGCGACGTCGACCTTAAGGTGCGTGCCAGAATCGATATCAATCGCGGCCTCGTCTCCTGTGCCTTCGCGGCCCTCGGATTCGGCATCGGTGAGGTATGCCGAGAGCACCTCGAGCATCTGCTGCTCGGTGGGACGATCGCACTGCTCGACTGAGAGACCCTTCATGATGATTTGGACGAGCGCTTCATCGCCCTCGCAGCGCGGCTCGAGCGGCGCCGGCTTGGTCTTGGTCTTTACGAGATAGAACGAGCCGGTTGCAGCGGCGTCCGTCGACTCAAAGTCAAACGGTTTGCGACCGCTGTAGAGCTGGTACAGAATGCTCGAAAGCGCATAGACGTCGATCGCGGGTGAACGGCGAAGGGCCGCGATGCCTTCGATATCCTGCGTGAGCATCTCGGGCGCGGCGTATGCGGGTGTGGCAAAGCGCCAGATGTCGGCGCGCCGGGTGATCGTGTCGTCGCCGAGAGCCATGGTCGCGGAGCCCATGTCGATGAGGCAGGGGTCAAAGGAACAATCGGCAATCTGCTGCTCGAGTGTTCGGCTGGTGGTGCGGAACATGATATTGGCAGGCGACAGGTCGCGATGGATGACCGGATTCACGAGGCCTTGGGTCATCAAGAGCGCACGAAGCACGGCGTTTCCGACGGCGGCGACCATCTGGGTGGTCAGCCCGCCCGAGGCGTCGTGCGGAAGCAGGGGCAGCGCCTGCTTGAGCGAGGTGCCCTCGACCCACTCCATGAGGATGAGAGGGTCATCCTCGCACGATCCGTAGCCATAGACGCGCGGAAATCCGCGCAGGTGCGAGACGGTACACAGATGACGGTACTCCTCGAACAGCGCGGCGGTGCTGGCCAGGTGCGCTGCCGATTGCTCGGCGGAGCGGTCGGGGGCTTGGCCGGAAAGGATGGCATTGTCCTTGAGTAGCTTGACGGCAAAGACCTCGCCGCTCGTGTTGGTCGCGCGCAGCACGTGCCCGATGTTGCCGTTGTTGCGGTGGGCCGTCTGGAGAATAAGCGTCATAAACCGACGCTTGGCGTCGTCCTCGGCGCTGGGGTCGACCGCCACGGCGGTATCGAACGTATCGAGACGGACGAGTTTGTCGCCATAGGCGCTATCGGTAGTATCCATGGCGTTCCTTTGTCTGGCATGGGTTGCCGCACGTTTACGCGAGCAGTGCGGATATCGGTAAAGTACCATGATAGCCGCACTGCCCACGTATACCGCTGAGCATTGTCGTTTACGACGCAGAAGGTAGAAGACGAAAGCCGGACGGCGACCGTCTTTCGATCGCCGTCCGCGCTAGTCCACAATGACAAGGAATGTCGTGTAGAGACCCAGATGGAGCCTGTCGCTGTTTTCGATTTCCACTGGGGGATAGATCTTGCCGGGCTCGCGTAGGTCGCGCGGCGGCTCGATTACGATATCGCCGTCGCCCGCGCCCGATTCGAGCACCGTGCCGTTGGTCGATCCAAGGCCCTGGGCGTACCAGTGCTCACCCTCAAGCCAAATGCGAAGATGTTCGCGCGATGCGTCGGCGCCCACATCGGTGATGCTGGGCGAGGTTTTGGGCAAGGATCCAATTACCGTGCCACGCGGATCGCGTGTGAGGGGATGGATTTGCATGTCGACGCAGTTGTCGGCATGTGTCCTGAGCAGACCGAGGTTGGGAGCGACGGCGTGCGGCTGATCCAGACTGCCCATAAAGCCACGTCCGACGGTAGTTTCGGTGGTGCCAAAGTGCCCACCCGTCTTGCTGTCGCAAAAGCGCTCGACGGTGGCCACGCCCTGAACGGGATCGGCGAGCGCCCCCGTTGCCACAAAGAGCATAAGGTAAAGCGTGCTTTTCTCACGCACGGCATTGCCGTCAAAGTTGTCGATGCGATTGAGGGCATTTGCATATAGGCGGCTGTCCAGCTTGTAGCTGGCGAGAGCCGACATCATTTCGTTGGCGGCCGGACCGCGATAGTGCTCGGCGATTGCCCGATAGGCGGACTCGCCGCCGCCGAGCTTGCTGCAGATTGCCGCGGAAAGGTTGAGCGTGGTGACGGTAAAGTCGCTGTAGATGGCGGGCGCGCACTGGTCAGGCTTGCGATGGACGATGTAACGGGTGAGATACGAGCGGTTGGAAGAGCATTTCTCGAGCAGGGTACTGCCGAGATAAGAGTTTCCATTGATGAGCATTCGGGCGATCTCGAGATGTTTAAGACCGCCGAACGAGCGGATATCGTTATAGAGGACCGAGCAAGGCGTCTCTGCTGCCACGGATACCTCCTTTGATTGCTTCCTAGCCAATATGGCGATAGGAATTAATGGCTCCCGGTGGGCGACGTATTAAATGGCTGTGCAATATACAGCGTAACCAAAGCAACATTATAGGCCACATGTTCGAAATTGCAGGAAGACTGAGAGATTTGGTTTGGACTGGACGGAAATCCCCCTCTGTCTTGTTCTGTAACATTTGGACCCGGTTTTGCCCTGCATCTGTTACAGATTGAGACAATCGGCCAGGCCCGCCCCGTCCGCCTCGTCATCTGTGGTTTACGTGGGGGCATACGGAGTGCGGGTATACTAACCGGCGGCGAATCTGCTCCATCGCTTAGAGCTGCTGCGTCTGGACGGCGCGTGATAGGGCTGCCAAAGCGATCGCCAGCGTGCTGAGCAACGTCCTCTCTGTGCGCACCTGTTTTTGTATGTATTAGCGCACTACCAAGCACGTCCGCGCGGCCGCATGCCGTGCTCATAACGCGTGCAGATAAGGAACAACAACATATGCGTAATTCTGTATCCGACGTCACCGACGCCGAGATCCTGGACGAGGCCCGCGAGGCCATGACCCAGGCTGCCTTCGATGCCGCCGATGAGGCCAACGCCGCCCAGGCCGTCGAGTCCGCTACCGAGAGTCTGCCCGCCTTTGACGAGCTAGGCCTTTCCGACGAGATGCTTCGTGCCATCGAGAACCTAGGCTACACGGCGCCCACGCCTGTCCAGGCTGGCTCGATCCCCGTGGTGCTCGAAGGCCGCGACTTGCTTGCCGCCGCTCAGACCGGCACCGGCAAGACGGCCGCCTTCTTGCTGCCGACCATGAACAATCTGGAGCACATCGCTCCGCCCAAGCCCGTGCGCGAGCGTGGCGGTCGCAACCGCCGTCGCGGCGCCAAGAAGCCCGAGGGCAACGGTCGCGGTCCCTTGATGCTCGTCATCACCCCCACGCGCGAGCTTGCCCAGCAGATCGACGAGGTCGCGAGCAAGATTGCCGACGTCACTGGCCATGTCGCCGTGACCGTCGTGGGCGGCGTGAGCTACAAGCCGCAGACCGCGGCGCTCAAGTACGGCTGTGACATCCTGGTCGCTACGCCGGGCCGTCTGGTTGACCTGATCGAGCAGGGCGCCTGCCACCTGGACGAGGTCAAGGTGCTGGTGCTGGACGAGGCCGACCGCATGCTCGACATGGGCTTTTTGCCCGCCGTCCGCCGCATTGTGCGCGAGACGCCGGCCGAGCGTCAGACGCTGCTGTTCTCGGCCACGCTCGACGAGGAGGCCGTGGGCGAGATCACCGACCTGGTGAGCGACCCGGCCCGCGTGGAGATCGCACCTGCCACGTCGACCGCCGACACCGTCGACCAGTTTGTGTTCCCGGTGTCCATCGAGGCCAAGAATAACCTGTTGCCCGAGTTCCTCAAAAAGGAGGGCCCGGAGCGCACCATCGTCTTTATGCGTACCAAGCACCGCGCCGACAGCTGCTGCCGTCGTCTGGAGCGCAAGGGCATCAAGGCCGCCGCGATTCACGGCAACCGCAGCCAGGCCCAGCGCGAGCGTGCCCTTTCGGCCTTCCGCGACGGCACCGTCGACGTGTTGGTGGCGACCGACGTGCTCGCCCGCGGCATCGACATCAGCGACGTGCGCTACGTCGTGAACTTTGACGTGCCGGCCGAGCCGACCGACTACATCCACCGTATTGGCCGTACGGGCCGCGCCGGCGAGCTGGGCTGGGCCATTACGTTTGTGACCGAGCAGGATGTGGACGAGTTCTACGAGATCGAGAAGCTCATGGACAAGACCGCCGACATCTACGAGGCCGGCGACCTGCATGTGGGTCCCAACCCGCCCGCCGTTGACCCCGAGCGCGATCCTGCGGCCTTTAAGGTGAAGAAGAAGACCAAGCGCGGCAAGTCCAAGAGCAAGAAGAAGCTTGAGCAGGCGCGTCGCGACGGCAAACGCAACGGCGACGATTACGGTGATGTGGCCGGTCGTTCCAACCGCGGTCGAGACGAGCGTCGCGGCGACGGTGAGCGTCCGAGCCGTCCCAAGCGCGGCGGCAAGACCCGCGTGCGCGAGGGCGTTCAGGCTCGCGTGGACGAGGCTGTGGAGAGCGTGGCCCGCGAGGTGGCTGCCGAGGAGCGCGGCGGTGCTGGTGTCGTTGAGCAGGCCCCGCGCGGCAACCGTGCCGAGCGCCGTGCCAAGCAGTTCCAGGGCGAGGCGCATCGCCGTCGCCGCGAGGACGAGGACCGCGGCGGTCGTCGCCGTGTTGAGCGCGAGGACGAGGGCCGTGGCTCGCGTGGCGGCAAGCGCGGCTCGGGTGACCGTCGTCGTTCCGGTCGCGATGGCGAGCGCGGCGGCCGTGATGAGCGCCGTGGCGGCGAGGGCCGCGGTTCGCGTGGCGAGCGTGGTACTCGCGGCGGCGAGTCCCGTGGCGGCAAGCGCTTTGATGAGCGCGGTGGCCGTGGCGGCGAGCATCGCGAGGGCACTCGTGGCAATGGCAGCCGCAGCGGTGCTGGCCGCTCTAACGAGTCGCGCGATCGCCGCGATCCGCGTGCCAGCCGCGATCGCCGCGATGACTGGCGCAACTACGACGATACCCGCGAGGAGCGTCGTGGCGGCTATCGTGGCGGGCGTGGCGGCAACCAGGCCGGCTCCCGCGGCGGCCGTGCCGGCGGTCGCGATAATCGTGGTAGCTATGGCAATAGTCGTGGCGGCAAGCGCGGCGGCAGCTCCCGTCGCCCCGGTGACGGCGGCGGCAAGCGCAAGTAACATACGCATCGCCCGCTAGAGCGAGGTGAACCAAGGGCCCCGAGCAACTACGCTCGGGGCCCTTTTTGTTTGCCGTATCCGATCGCTAGTTCAAATGTGATTTCCTCGGGAATGCATCTAGAGGATGCCGTGGGCCTGTTTCCTACCATGCGGCAATGGGTCCCATGGGGTGCGCCGTGCATTTTTTGGAGTATTCTGCAGTTCGAGTTGTCTGCATATGATTTGACGTCGCCAACGGTGGCTTTCGGATATCCCTAGCGAGCGTTCTGAGTCAGATTTCGTCGTTTTCCGGAGCAGGGGCGCGTCATTCTCGCCATGTCGGAACCCAAAATGACGCAGCGTCCTAAAGGTTTGCCCGCTCGGGGTATTGCTGGCGCGGTCACGTTGCAGAATACTCCGTTTTTTGCACGGGCCAGGATGGGGTACCTCGGGAGAACACGGCGGTATCCCGTAAATATATACAATCTGTACCGTAATTTATACAAAACGAAGAGGCAGACAGCGTAGGGTTGGTGCATTGGGGTGCTTGATGCACCAAAATGGGGATCCCACGTGCCGTATACTCTGGCTGGATGTGAAAACGGCTTGACGCGTTGCCAGACGTAGGGGGAGGGTGTCTCGATGAGCGTATTCGAAATTGTGTTTAGTCCGACGGGTGGAACGCAGAAGGTGTCTGGCCTTGTGGCCGGGGCACTGGACAAGAATACCGTTACCGTCGATCTGACCGATAGCGGGCTAGATTTCAGCGCTGTCTCGATGATTGAGGACGACGTGGCCGTAATCTCTGTGCCGGCGTATGCCGGTAGAATCCCGGCTGTGGTGGCTGACCGGTTGGGCATTGTTCACGGCAACGGAGCGCGGGCCGTTCTGGTGTGCGTCTACGGAAACCGCGCGTTTGAGGACACGCTCGTAGAGCTGGAGGACGTTGCGAAGCATGCGGGATTCCGGGTGATCGCGGCAGTTGCGGCCATTGCAGAACATTCCATTGCGCGACAGTTTGCTGCCGGTCGTCCGGATGCGCAGGATGCGGCGCAGCTTGCTGAGTTTGCTCAGCAAATTCAGCAAAAGCTGTTGGCTGAGGATGCGTCCGAGCCCTCTATCCCCGGCAATCGTCCTTATAAACAAGCTGGAGGTCACCGCATGGCGCCCGAGGCAACAGAGGATTGCGTCTCCTGCGGTGCATGCGCCGCGGCGTGCCCCGTTTGTGCTATCGACAAGGGTGACTCCAAACGAGCAGCTGGCGAGGCGTGCATCTCCTGCATGCGCTGCATCGCCGTATGTCCGCGAGGTGCTCGCAAGCTTGATTCCAGCAAACTATCCGCTGTTTCCCAGATGCTGAGCAAGGTTTGCGTCGCGCGGAAGGAATGCGAGCTCTTCATCTAGCGCAAGTGAGATTGGTGCAAACAAACCTGGCCCTTTTGCACCAAAAACGATCCGTTTTCCTCCGTTCCCAAGGGATCATGTGATCCGAAGGAGACGGAGGAAAACGGATCAAAAAGGAAAAATAGTAAGGCGCTCTTTTTCACATTGAATATTGCAATTTGGTAACGCGTTTTATCAAATATGGCATTTATCTGCGGTAATGTTCTTTTTCACCGCTGAGGGTGACATTTTATACCGCCTGCCGAACTGTGTTTAGACCTAACACATTTTTAGGTCAGTGTTGTGCGTGTAGCAACTTCGCCCGGCCTCGCCTCCGGGTTGCCACATGAGAGGGGATCTTATGGCACGACTGCATGTAATGGAACGCAGCCACGCTCAGGCCGTCATGGACGACCTGCACGATGCGCTCGGACGTCGTCTGGCGGTGAGTTCGCTCGCCCCGTGTCCCGTCGAGTTTACGGCGGCGCTCGTCAACCTGTGCTCGACACAGAGCTGCGGCAAGTGTACGCCCTGCCGCGTGGGCCTGAGCGCGCTGAGTGATCTGCTCGCCGATGTGCTCGAAGGGCGCGCCGATGAGTCCACACTCAACCTGATTGAGCGCACGGCCCGCACCATCTACCTTTCGAGCGATTGCGCCATCGGCTACGAGGCCGGCGCCATGGCGCTCACGGCCATTCGCGGCTTCCGCGACGATTTTGAGCACCACATCCGCGAGCACTCCTGTGGCTTTGACCGCGAGGCCCGCGTCCCGTGCGTCTCGGGCTGCCCGGCGCACGTCGACATTCCCGGTTACATTTCGCTGGTCGAGGCCGGCCGCTATGCCGATGCCGTCAAGGTCATCCGCAAGAACAACCCGCTGCCGCTCGTCTGCGGCCTGGTGTGCGAGCATCCCTGCGAGATGCACTGCCGTCGCGGCATGGTCGACGACCCCATGAACATCCTCGCCCTCAAGCGTTTTGCCGTTGAGCACAGCGACCTCAACGATTACAAGCCCAGCGTGGCCGACAACACCGGCAAGCGCATTGCCGTGATCGGCGGCGGCCCGGCCGGCCTTTCCTGTGCCTACTATCTGGCCGTGATGGGCCATAAGGTGACGATCTTTGAGCAGCGTCATCACTTGGGCGGCATGTTGCGCTACGGCATCCCCAGCTACCGCCTGCCGCGCGAGCGCCTGCAGGCCGAGATCGACTGGATCTTGAGCGCCGGCATCGACGTGGAACTCGACCACTCCGTCAACGGCGAGGAGCTTGCCCGCCTGCGCGACGAGTTCGATGCCGTCTACCTAGCCATTGGCGCCCACAGCGATAAGAAGCTCGGCCTTCCGGGCGAAGAGGCGCCCGGCGTGGAGTCGGCCGTCAAGATGCTGCGTGCCATCGGCGACGACGAACTGCCCGACCTGAGCGGCCAGCGCGTGTGCGTCATCGGCGGCGGCAATGTGGCCATGGACGTGGCGCGCTCTGCCGTGCGTTGCGGTGCCGAAAAGGTGAGCATCGTCTACCGCCGCCGCATCTGCGACATGACGGCCCAGGATGCCGAGATCGCCGGCGCCCAGGCCGAGGGGTGCGAGGTTCTGGAGCTCACCGCACCGCTCGCTATCGAGACGGGCGAGGACGGTCGCGTGAGTGGCCTGCGCGTGCAGCCGCAGATTATCGGCGAGCCCCGTCGCGGTCGTCCGGCTCCGCGTGCCGCCGCCACGCCCGAGCGCGTCATCCCCTGCGAGCGTGTGTTCGTCGCCATTGGCCAAGACATCGATTCCAAACCGTTTGAGGAGGTGGGCATTGCCTGCAAGTGGGGCTGCGTGGTCACCGATTCGGACGGTGCCGTGCCCAACTTCGACGGCCTCTTTAGCGGCGGCGACTGCCAGACCGGTCCCGCCACCGTCATCCGTGCCATCAACGCTGGCCGCGTGGCTTCGGCAAATATCGACCGCTACCTGGGCTTCGACCACAAGATCAAGCTCGACGTGGAGCTGCCGACCGTGCAGTTTAAGGGCAAGCACGAGTGCGGCCGCTGCGAGCTGGGTGAGCGCGAGGCCGGCGAGCGTATTCACGATTGGAATCTGGTCGAGCAGGGCCTTACCGAGGAGGAGGCGCGCCAGGAGGCAAGCCGCTGCCTGCGTTGCGACCACTTTGGCTTTGGCGCGTTCCGCGGAGGGAGGAGCCTGGAATGGTAGAGCTCAACAACCCCACTGTCAGCGACAACACCGAAAGCGGAGCACTCAATATGGTCAAGCTCACTATCGATAATTGCGAGGTCGTGGTACCCGAGCACACCACGATCCTGGACGCGGCCAAGTCCGTCGGTATCCAGATTCCCACCCTGTGCTACCTGCGCGATCTAAACGAGATCGGCGGCTGCCGCGTGTGCGTGGTCGAAGTCGAGGGCTGCGATCAGCTGGTTGCCGCCTGCAACAACTACGTGCTCGACGGCATGGTGGTCCACACCAACAGCCCCAAGGCTCGCGAGGCCCGTCGCACCAACGTGCAGCTGCTGCTGTCCCAGCACGATTCGCAGTGCACGAGCTGCGTGCGCAGCGGCAACTGCAACCTACAGACCATCGCCAACGACCTGGGTATTTTTTATCTGCCGTATCAAAGGCATTTGGCGGGCGAGGGCTGGGATTTCGATTTTCCCATCATCCGCGAAAACGACAAGTGCATTAAATGCATGCGCTGTATCAAGGTGTGCGAGAGCGTGCAGGGGCTAGGGATTTGGGACCTGACCAACCGCGCCACGCATACCGCCGTGGGTACCCGCGGGCGCGCGCCGATCGGCAAGACCGATTGCGTCGCGTGCGGCCAGTGCATAACGCATTGCCCGACGGGCGCACTGCGCGAGCGCGACGATACCGAGACCGTGTTCGATGCTCTCGCCGATCCCGACAAGATCGTGCTGGTGCAGATTGCGCCGGCCGTGCGCAGCGCCTGGGGCGAGGAGCTCGGCATATCTCGCGAGGAGGCTACCGTTGAGCGCTTGGCTTGCGCGCTGCGCCGCGTTGGCTTTGAGTACGTGTTCGATACCGATTTCTCGGCCGACCTCACCATTATGGAAGAGGGCTCCGAGCTGCTCAAGCGCCTGGGCGAGGCCGCCAAGGGCGAGGGCGACAGCCGCAGCTGGCCCATGTTCACGAGCTGCTGCCCGGGCTGGGTACGCTTTGTGAAGGCGCGTTACCCCGAGTTTGTCGACAGCCTGTCCACGTCCAAGTCGCCGCAGCAGATGTTCGGCGCCATCGCCAAGACCTACTACGCCAAGGTGCTGGGCGTGGAGCCCGAGCGCCTGTTTGTGGTGTCCGTGATGCCGTGCACGGCCAAGAAGGCCGAGTGCGCGCTGCCGAGCATGGTGGGCGAGGGCGGCACGCCCGATGTGGACGTTGCGCTGACGGTGCGCGAGATGGTGCGCATGGTCCGCGCGAGCCACGTGAGCGTGGATACGCTAGTTGAGGAGCCGCTCGATACGCCGCTGGGCTTTGGCACGGGTGCGGGTGTGATCTTTGGCGCCACGGGCGGCGTGATGGAGGCCGCCGTGCGCTCGGCCTATTACCTGGTGACGGGCAAGAACCCCGACGCCGACTTCTTTACCGATGTGCGCGGCCTGGACGGCTGGAAGGAGGCCGTGGCCGATATCGATGGCACCAAGGTGCGCGTCGCCGTGGCACACGGGCTGGGCAACGCTGCCCGTCTGCTCGACGCGATTCGCGACGGCCGCGTGAGCTATGACTTCGTTGAGGTTATGGCGTGCCCGGGCGGCTGCGTCGGTGGCGGCGGTCAGCCCATCCACGACGGCTGCGAGCTGGCAGCCGAGCGTGGCCAGGTGCTCTGGGGCCTGGATGCCGCTGCGGACATTCGCTTCTCGCACGAGAATCCCGATGTCCAGGCGTGCTACCGCGTGTTCTTGGGCGAGCCGCTCTCGCCGCTGGCCGAGGAGCTGCTGCATACCGACCATCACGCATGGACGATGCCCAACGAGGGGACGTACTAGCGATGCGCGCGTTTGATTTTGAGATGTCGCGCCGGGGGTTTGCCTCGGCGCTTGCCGCGGGTGCACTGTCGCTTGCGCTCGCGGGCTGTGGCGGCGGGGCCGCCGGTGCCGGGTCCGCCGCGGACTCGGCTGCCGGGTCTGCTGCGGGCAGTTCTGCTGCCGAGTCGGTCGAGGTGCACGTCGCCTCGCTCAAGGGGCCGACCTCGATTGGCCTGGTGCAGTTTATGGACCAGGCTGCCGATGGCGAGACGGACAATGAGTTCGACTTTGCGATCAACACCGCCGCCGACGAGATTGTGCCCAAGGTCATTCAAGGCGATATCGACATTGCCCTGGTGCCGGCCAACGTGGCGAGCGTGCTCTACAACAAGACCGAGGGCGCGGTGCAGGTCATCGACATCAACACGCTGGGCGTGCTGAACGTGGTGACGGGTAACGCGGACGTTACTTCGTTTGGCGATCTGGCGGGCCATACCGTCTACATGACGGGCAAGGGCACCACGCCGGAGTACGTCATGAACTACCTGTTGGAGCGCGCGGGCCTGACCGGCCAGGTGGCGCTCGAGTTTAAGAGCGAGCCCACCGAGGTGCTGTCGGCCCTGCTTGCCGATCCGTCCGCCGTGGGCGTGCTGCCGGAGCCGTTCAAGACCGCTGCCATCGCAAAGAGCGAAGGCAAGCTGTCGGCTCCGGTAAGCCTGACCGATGTGTGGGACGAGCTGGCAGGTGACACAGGCTCGCGCTTGCTGACGGGCGTGACCGTGGTGCGCCGCGCGTTTGCCGAGGAACATCCCGAGGCCGTGGCGGAGTTCTTGAGCTGCCATGCGGCGAGCGTTAAGGCTGTCAATGCGGCGCCGGCAGATTGGGCGCAGGCCGTAGTCGATGCCGGCATCGTGGACAACGCCACGATTGCCGAAAAGGCGATTCCCGGGTGCATGCTTGTGTGCCAGACGGGCAAGGATATGAAGGCGGCGCTTAGCGGGTATCTGCAGGTGCTGTCCGACGCGGACGCGAGCGCCGTGGGTGGTAAACTTCCGGCTGACGATTTCTACTACATGGAGTAGCCCGTGCGTGCGTTTGCTCGACACATGACAGAGCGTATGAAGGCGGTGGCGGCAGCAGGTGCCGTCGCCGCCTTTTGGCTTGCCGCGTGGATGCTGGTGGCGGCACTGGTGGCGCAGCCGCTGATCTTGCCGGGGCCGGGTGCTGTTGCCCTGGCGCTGCTGCGCCTGGTGTGCGATGGCGGTACCTGGGCGATTTTGGCGGGCTCGGGCGCGCGGATACTGGGCGGGCTGGCGCTTGCCGCGGTGTGTGGTGGCGTGCTTGCCGGGATTTCATCACGGTCGCGGGCGTTCGCGCACTTGGTGGCTCCGGCGCTGTCGTTTGTAAAGGCGACGCCGGTCGCCTGCGTGGTGGTCCTGCTGCTTATTTGGTTGGGATCGGCGCGCGTGAGCATCGCCGCTGTCTTTTTGATGGCGCTGCCGGGCGTGTATTTTTCGCTGGCCGAGGGCTTGGCACGGGTGAATAAACCGCTGGAGCAGATGTTCCGTCTGCATGGCGTGCGCGGCTGGCGCCTGTTTTGCGCCCATACCTGGCGCGAAGTCCTGCCGTTTGTGCTTTCGTGCGCCCGCGCCGTGATCGGCATGAGCTGGAAGGCCGGCGTGGCAGCCGAGCTGATCGGCATGGCGGTGGGCACCGTGGGTGAGCGCATCTATCAGGCAAAGCTTTTGATTGAGACGGCTGATTTGCTGGCGTGGACCGTGCTGGTCGTTGCCGCCTCGTGGGCGTGTGAGCGCGTGCTGGTGTGGCTGCTGCGGGTTTCGGGACCCGTGGCGTGGCGCGCGGCCGTGCGGGCGCATGGGCATGGACTGCGCGGGCGTGCGGGGGCTGCGAGCGATGGCACTGCAGCGGAGCTTGCGCTTGCCGTGGGCGATCGTGCGCCGTGGGCTCCGGCACTGGACGGTCTGGCGCTCAACGTGCCCGCGGGCGGGCGTATCTGTGTGATGGGTGCTTCGGGTGCGGGCAAGTCGACGCTGCTTGCGCTAGCGGCGGGGGAGTCCGCGCCGTGCTCGATGGTGTTTCAGGATGTGCGCCTGGTAGAGGGCGCCTCGGCTTTGGATAACGTGCTGGTGTGCGCCGACGCGCGCGTGGACGCCTCGAGTGCCGCGGCCCTGTTGCGCCTGCTGGTGCCGGGGGTCGATGTGCATGCCCGCGTGGCCGAGCTTTCGGGTGGACAGCGCCGTCGTGTCGAGATTGCCCGAGCCCTGCTGTGTCCGGGCGGCGCAGTGATTCTGGACGAGCCCTTTACCGGCCTAGATACCGCTGCGCGCGACGCATGCGCCGAGATCGTGCTCGACTTGCTCGACGGCCGCATGCTGTTGCTTGCTACACACGATGCCGTCGACGCTCAGGCCCTCAATATCTCGGACATCATCACGCTGTAAATACTTACTCAGCAACAAAATGATCCGTTTTTTCTCCGTCCCCATGGGGTCGGGTATGGTATTCTATCTGCGGGGTAATACTTAGGAATACCAAGTAATACCAACGCCGTAGAACAAACTCCAGATGCGGGCCAATCGGGTTGCCTTCACAGCCCGTCGCCCAGCCGCGTGGCCCGCATCCATTCGCACCACCGTCGTTTCAAAAAGGAAGCGCCATGGCAGAACACATGACCCCGGTTGTCGCGAAGGTCTTGCCCGAGGAAAAGGCGGCCTTCGCGGCGGCAACCCAGCTCGTGGGCACCACGCCGTCCAACGCCATCCGCATGTTCATCGCCGCCTTCAATCGCTGCGGCACCTTTCCGTTCGACATCTCGCCGAGCGGGGCTTTTGGTGCTGCGCCCGATTCTCATCAACAATGACTGTCCCAAACTGCCGGCACTTGGGGACGTTCCTTTTCTGCCGGCAGTTAAGGAACGTCCCTAAGTGCCGGGTTTTGAGGAGGTTGGCATGCTCAATGCGATGGCGTGGGCGCTTGCCTGTTTTGGCGTTGTCGCTGCCGATATAGCCCTGAGCGTGGTTCTGTTTTCAGTTCTCGATGCCGTGTCGGTGCTGACGGGCTATCCGATCGACAATCTCGATATCCAATGGTTCCAGGCTGCCGCTCAGACGGCATCGTTTTTGATGGCGCTGCTGTGGTGGCGTTATTTGTGGCCGCGGTCGTTTATCGCGCGCTGGCAAGGTGAGCGTCCACTTGCCAGGGGATTGCGTAGCGCGTGGAAGCGCATTGCCTGCGTTATCGTGATCGGCTTGGCCCTGCAGGTGGTCGTTGGCTACGTGACCGACGCCGTGCTGTCGCTGTTGCCCGAGGTCTCGGCAGACTATAGCGAGCTCGTCGAGGAAACGGGCATGGGCGATACCAGCCTTCTTGCTGTCCTGACCACGGTGCTCGGCGCTCCGTTTTGCGAGGAGTTGCTGGTGCGCGGCATTATTTTTGAGTTTTCGCTCCGAGCGTTTAACCCGCAGTGCCGCCCACTTTGGAAGCGCCGACGTCTCGTGCGACCGCAAGACGGCGCCATGGTGCCCTGGGCGGCCCCGAGTAACTGGGGTATCGCCGCGGCGATTGTGCTGCAGGCGGCGATCTTCGGCTTTATGCACATGAACTGGGTGCAGGGTTGCTATGCGGGCGCTGCCGGCCTCATTTTTGGTTGGGTGCTCGTGACGACCGGAAAGCTCCGCTACACGATCCTGCTGCATTTTGCCTTTAATGCCGGGTCGTATCTCATGACGTTGCTCTGGTTTGTGAACACGCCGTTCGACGTGGCAATTACGGTCGCTATCGCCGGCTTTGTGCTGGTAGAGGCGATGCGCTCGCTGCGCCACGCGTGTGGGATGGACGCAGCGAGCGCACCGCTGCCCTAGTTGCGACGCCCGCCGCCGTTGGCACCCTGACGCCCCTGAGCTGCACGGTTGCGCCCGGCAGTGTTCTGTGCGCGCGACATGCCGCTGTGCCCCTTGCTGCCTTTGGGTCCCTTGCCAGCGCCACAGTGGGCCTTGCCGCCCTTCTTGCCGGTCCCATGCCCACCGCCAGCAGACGTCTCGCCCGGGCGCGGCGGCACGGGACGGATCAGGCAATGCTTGGTGTAGCCGATCAGGTCACGACGCCCGGCCTTTTCCAATGCTTCGCGCACGAGCTTGTAGTTCTCGGGCTTGCGGTACTGAATGAGCGCGCGCTGCATGGCCTTTTCGTGCGGGTCGCGCGCCACGTAGATCGGCTGCATAGTACGCGGATCCACGCCGGTGTAGTACATGCAGGTCGACATGGTGGACGGCGTGGGGTAGAAGTCCTGCACTTGCTCGGGCATATAGCCCATGTCGCGCACGGCTTCGGCAAGGTCCACGGCTTCCTTCATCGTCGATCCGGGGTGGCTCGAGATCAGATACGGCACCACGTACTGCTTAAGGCCGTATTCACGGTTCAAGCGCTCAAATTTGCGACAGAATGCATCGTAGACGGCGCGGCTCGGCTTGCCCATTACACTCAGCACCGCATCGCTCACGTGCTCGGGTGCCACGCGCAGCTGGCCCGAGACATGGTGCTCCAGCAGCTCGCGCAAAAACTCGTCCGAGGCATCGGCCATGGTGTAGTCAAAGCGGATGCCGCTGCGCACGAAGACCTTCTTGACGCCCGGCAGCTGGCGCAGGTCGCGCAACAGCTGCGTGTAGCCGCTCTCGTCGACCACCATGTTCTTGCACACGCTCGGCCACAGGCAGCGCTTGTTCTTGCACACGCCGTGTTTGAGCTGCTTGTCGCAGGCCGGGCGGCTAAAGTTTGCCGTCGGTCCGCCCACGTCGTTGATGTAGCCCTTAAATTCGGGATCGCGTGTGAGCAGCTCGGCCTCGCGCATGATCGAGTCGTGGCTGCGCATCTGCAGCACGCGGCCCTGGTGGAAGGTGAGCGCGCAAAACGAGCACTCGCCAAAACAGCCGCGGTTGGAGCTAATGGAAAACTTGATCTCGGCAAAGGCCGGCACGCCGCCCGCCGCGTCGTAGTCGGGATGCCAGTCGCGTGCGTAGGGGAGTTCGGCCACCTCGTCCATCTCGTCGGTGGTGAGCGTTGCCGACGGCGGGTTCTGCACCACATAGACGCTGTTGGGGTAGGGCTCTACCAGGCGGTGTCCGGTGATGGGGTCCATGTTCTGCTGCTGCACATTAAAGCTGCGCGCGTAGTTGAGCTTATCGGCGGCAAGGTCGTCCCAACTGGGCAGCAGGTCGTAGTCGTAGACCTCGTCGAGCGAGCCCGTGCGGTAAACGGTGCCGTTGATATAGGTGATCTGATCGATGGGCAGTCCCGCGTCGAGCGCGTCGGCGATCTCGACGATTGCGTGCTCACCCATGCCGTAGATGAGGATGTCGGCGCCCGAGTCGAGCAGCACCGAGCGCTTGAGTTTGTCCTGCCAGTAGTCGTAGTGGGCCAGGCGACGCAGGCTCGCCTCGATGCCGCCGATGATGATGGGAGCATTCTTGAACGTCTGACGGATGAGATTGCCGTAGACCGTGACGGCACGGTTGGGGCGGTGACCTTCCTCGCCGCCGGGGGTATAGGCGTCGGTGTGGCGGCGGTGCTTGGTCACCGAATAGTGGTTGACCATGGAGTCCATGTTGCCGGCACTGACCAAAAAGCCCAGGCGTGGCTCACCGAGCACGCTGATGCTGGCGGGATCGGTCCAGTCGGGTTGGCAGATGATGCCCACTTTGTAGCCGTGCGCGTCGAGTACGCGGCTGATGATGGCCATACCAAAGCTGGGGTGGTCCACGTAGGCGTCGCCGCAGATGTAGACGAAGTCACACTGGTCCCAACCGCGCGCGTCCATATCGGCGCGGCTGACGGGGAGGAACTTATCGCGGCCCGGGCGCCAGGGACGGGCGGGCGCTGCCGGGGTATGAGCGGCGTGGCCGCCCTGGGCCTTGCCGCCACGCTTTTGCTGCTGGCCCTGTTTGCCCTGCTGACTGCGCTGGTTATTCTGAGCGTGCTGAGGCTTTTTTGCCACGATCCCTCCCGGTGTTTGTATGCTGCACGTAATTGTAACCAGTCTTTTTGGGACGGGGCTAAAAAGACTGGTGGAGTACATGGGCTGGCGGATCGGCGTGTCGATGCGGGTGCCGTTTGTTTCCAGACTGTGTATCCCCGTGTCGAAGGAGCCGTCTCGCGCGCACGCCATGTTGTCAATGGGTTACAGTATGAACGGCGGCTATGTTTCCGCCAACGCACGAGAGGGTCGTCAACAAGGAGGATGCACGGCGATGCAGCGCGCCAAACAGATATCGGAGTCTATTGAGCTGGGCATCATCTTGGCGCTCGCCGGTGGCTTTATGGACGTTTATTCGTACATTGGGCGCGACCATGTTTTCGCAAACGCGCAGACGGGCAACATCCTGCTTGTGGGCGTGAGCATTTCGGAGGGCAATTGGGCACTTGCGGGGCGCTACTTCTTCCCTGTGGTGTCGTTTGCCGTGGGCATTATGCTTGCCGACCTGGTACACGAACGGTTTGGCAGCGTGATCCACTGGCGTCAGGTGACGGTGTTCTTTGAAGCTGTCATCTTGCTGGGCGTGAGCTTTATCCCCGGTGGCGGTTACAACCTGCTCGCCAACTGCCTCACTTCGTTTGCCTGCGGCATGCAGGTCGAGAGCTTCCGCAAGATCCACGGTCACGGCATCGCTACGACCATGTGCATCGGCAACTTGCGCAACGCGCTGCAAAACGTGGACGATTACATCATCACCCACAGGCGCGGCTTTTTGGAAAACGGCCTGCTGTACTTTGGCGTGATTTTTACCTTTGTGTTTGGCGCCGTGTTGGGCAACTGGTGTATTGAGCGCATGGGCCTGCACGCCATCGTCGTGGCGAGCTTGCTGCTGTTTGTCGCGTTTGCCATCATGTTCATCGACCGCGAGCGCGACTTGCGCTTACGCTGGAAGGTTGCGGCCGAGGCTTGGAAAGAGGGCTGCCGAAAGTAACCGAATGCGGTAAAGGGGCTGTCCCTTTGCCGCATTATTTTTTCATCATCTGTTGAAACGCTTTAAATAATTTGACGTTCTCACGCACCTTTCGTTTCAAAAGCGTTAGGATGGGACTCATAGCGTGGGGCGTAATAGGTGCCCCGCACACGATGGGAGGCTATCAATGGCTAATCGTTTCGTTCTCAACACCATTTCTTATCATGGTTCCGGCGCCATCAAGGAGATCCCCGGCGAGCTCCAGCGCCGTGGCTATAAGAAGATCTTCGTCTGCTCCGATCCTGATCTGGTCAAGTTTGGCGTTACCGCCAAGGTGACCGACGAGCTCGACGCTGCCGGCATCGCTTGGAGCCTCTACTCCGAGATCAAGCCCAACCCCACTATCCAGAACGTCAAGGACGGCGTCGAGGCCTTCAAGGCCGCCGAGGCTGACGCTATCGTGACCATCGGTGGCGGCTCCTCCATGGACACCGCCAAGGCTATCGGCATCATCATCAACAACCCCGAGTTCGCCGATGTCCGCAGCCTCGAGGGCGTTGCTCCGACTAAGAACCACGCCGTGTTCACCATCGCTGTGCCGACGACCGCCGGTACCGCTGCTGAGGTGACCATCAACTACGTCATCACCGACCCCGAGAAGGTCCGCAAGTTCGTGTGCGTCGACACCAACGACGCTCCCGAGGTCGCCGTCGTCGATCCCGACATGATGGCCTCCATGCCTGCCGGCCTGACCGCTTCCACCGGCATGGACGCACTGACCCACGCCATCGAGGGCTACACCACCAAGGGCGCCTGGGAGCTTTCCGACATGTTCCACTTTGAGGCCATTAAGCTGATCAGCGAGAACCTGCGCGACTCCGTTGCCGAGGCCAAGTCCGGCCAGCCCGGCTCCGGCCGTGAGGGCATGGCTCTTGGTCAGTATGTCGCCGGCATGGGCTTCTCCAATGTCGGCCTGGGCATCGACCACGCCATGGCTCATACCCTGTCCGCTCACTACGACACCCCGCACGGCGTCGCTTGCGCCATGCTGCTGCCGATTGCCATGGAGTTCAACAAGCCGGTTTGCGCCGAGCGCCTGGCCAAGGTCGCCGTCGCCATGGGCGTTGACACCACGGGCATGAGCACCGATGAGGCCGCCGACGCTGCCATCGCCGCTGTTAAGCAGCTCTCCGCCGACGTGAACATCCCGCACGTCTGCGAGGCCATGAAGGCCGACGAGATCGAGGTCCTGGCCAAGGACGCCATGGCCGACGCCTGCTTCCCGGGTAACCCGCGCGAGGCAACGCTCGACGACGTCATCGAGCTCTTCAAGAAGATCTGCCCGGCTGCCTAACTTGGTTCGGCGGGCCCCTGCCCGTTAGCCCCAGAATCGTCCTCGGACATGTCGGAGGCCCCGTTGCGCACTACGTGCGGCGGGGCCTCCTTCTGTCCTGCGGAAAGATTCTGGGGCTAACGGGCAGGGGGCCGCCGGCTCGTTATCGTGACGGGCGCTGCTCTGAGAAGCTCGATGGGTTGTCTCGCTAGGTAAATAATTGTGCGTGGTGGTATTGTTGCTGTGGGTTTAATTCGATATGAAAGGGTGACTTTGGTGTCCAAGATGGATTCTATGCTCTCCTATATTACTGACCAGCTGAAGGCGCTTACCTCGATTGCTTCGCCTACCGGCTATACCCGTGCGGCGACTGATTATCTAATGGAAACATTGCGCGATATGGGGTTTGGGCCTGAGCGTTCTAATAAGGGTAACGTGCTCGTTGAGCTTGGCGGCGAGGGCGAGCCGCTCGTACTGGCGAGCCATGTCGATACCCTAGGCGCCATGGTGCGTTCCATTAAGGACAATGGCCGCCTGCGCCCCACGACGCTCGGTGGGCATCAGTGGTCTACGGCCGATGGCGAGAACTGCACCGTCTACACGCGCGACGGCAATGTCTACACGGGCGTGGTTCTTAACACCGAGCCTTCGGCGCACGTGGCCGACGAGCCGGTCAAGACCATCGAGAAGAACATGGAGATCTTGCTCGACGAGAACGTCGACAGCAAGGACGATGTGCTCGAGCTGGGTATTCAGACCGGCGACATCATCGCTATGGATCCTCGCACGACGGTGACGGAGAGCGGCTACATTAAGAGCCGCTTCCTGGATGACAAGCTATCGGCCGCCATTTTGTTGGGCTTGGCGCGTGCCGTCGCCGCTGGCGAGGTGACGCTTTCGCGTAAGGTTTCGCTGCTCTTTACCGTGTACGAGGAGGTGGGCCACGGCGGCGCCTTCGTGCCGGCCGACACGCGCGAGATGATCAGCGTTGACATGGGCTGCGTGGGCGACGACCTAGGCTGCACCGAGCACATGGTGTCGATCTGCGCCAAGGATTCGGGCGGTCCGTACAACTACGACCTGGTGACGGCGCTGTCCAATATCGCGCGCGAGCTTGAGCTCGATTACGCTATCGACGTGTATCCGCATTACGGTTCGGACGTCGAAGCCACGCTCTCTGCCGGCTACGACATTCGCCATGGTCTGATCGGCCCCGGCGTGTATGCGAGCCACAACTACGAGCGTAGCCACATGGACGGCGTGCGCAACACCTTCGAGCTCGTCCGCGCCTACGTACAGCGCTAGCGATGCAGCGGCCTCGGCTGATACGGCAGTACCGACCGAGGCCGTCCTCTCTAAGTTGCGGTGAAATAGGGACTGTTTGGCGGTTTTAAACGCTTAAACAGTCCCTATTTCACCGCAATTTATGAAGGGGATGGGGCTACTTAAGTGCGCCGGTCACGGTGCCGCCGCCGAGGACGACGTCGCCGCGGTAGACGACGACAGCCTGGCCGGGGGCGATGGCGCGCTGCGGCTCGTCAAAAGTTAGCAGCATTTGCCCGTCTTCGCCGCGCGTAAGGGTTGCTGCCTGGTCTTTCTGACGGTAGCGGTACTTGGCGCCCACGCGAATGCCGCCGGCATCGAGTTCTGCCTCCATGCGGTCGGCAGGGGCGCTCCAGATCCAGTCGTCGGCCGTGAGTGCTGTGGCCGTTAGGTCCTCGGCCTCGCCCAGATGCACGGTGTTGTTGGCGGTGTCGACGCCCGTTACGTACACGGGATGCGCCATCGCGACGCCCAGGCCTTTGCGCTGACCGATGGTGTAGCGCAGCGCACCGTTGTGGCGCCCGACCACGCTGCCGTCGCGCCACACAATGTCGCCCGGTGCAGCGGGATGTCCGCAGCGGCGCTCGATATGGCCCGCGTAGTCACCGTCTGGAATAAAGCAGATGTCCTCGCTTTCGGCCTTCTGGGCGTTGATAAAGCCCTGCTCGGTGGCAATGCGGCGCACGTCGCGCTCTTTGTCCAGCCCGGCCAGCGGAAAGATTGTGCGCGACAGCCGCTCCTGCGTGAGCGAATACAAAAAGTAGCTCTGGTCCTTCTTGGGGTCCTCGCCGCGATGCAGCTGCCAGGTGCCGTCGGGCGCCTGACTTGTTTTGGCGTAGTGACCTGTGGCGATGTAGTCGCAGTCCATGTCCAGCGCAGCATTCAACAACGCGCCAAACTTAATGTGGCGGTTGCAGATGATGCACGGGTTGGGCGTCAGTCCTTCCTGGTAGGCGTTCACGAAGCGCTCGATAACGTTGCGGTCGAACGTCTGCTGCAGGTCGAGCACATGGTGGGGTATCCCCAGGCGCTCGGCGACGGCCTTTGCATCGGCGATATCGCGGTCGACCTTACTCATGCCCGTGACAGGATCGGGCGCGGGGCAGGTGAGGCGCATGGTGGCGCCAACGCATTCGTAGCCCTGGCGCTTGAGCAGATAGGCAGTCACGCTGGAATCGACGCCGCCGCTCATGGCGACGAGCACGCGCTTGTTGTGCATGGGGAGGTTCTCCTTGGTGGCATGTGGCCAAAAAAGAAAAGCGGCGCGGGAGGCTGGTTCCGCGCCGCAGACATTGTAGCAAGTTCGGACGACTCGTGGGGCGCCCTGATGGGATGGGCTCAGACTGCCGGGAGAGAGGAGACCGGTTCGTCCTGGGCTCAACCTATGGGCGACAGGCCTTAGTCCTGGAAGAGTGCCGTGGACAGGTAGCGCTCGCCGGTGTCGGCGAGCAGGGCCACGATGGTCTTGCCCTCGTTCTCGGGGCGCTTGGCCAGCTGCAGCGCGGCCCACACGGCGGCGCCGGACGAAATGCCCACGAGCACGCCCTCCTTGTGGCCCACGGCACGGCCGGTCGCAAAGGCGTCGTCGTTCTCGACGGGGATGATCTCGTCATAGACCTGGGTGTCGAGGACGTCGGGCACAAAGCCGGCGCCGATACCTTGGATCTTGTGCGGGCCGGCCTGGCCCTTGGAGAGCACTGGGGAGGTAGCGGGCTCGACGGCGACGATCTGAATCTCGGGGTTCTGCTCCTTGAGGAACTCGCCCACGCCGGTCACAGTGCCGCCGGTGCCAACGCCGGCGACGAAGATGTCGACCTTGCCGTCGGTGTCATCCCAGATCTCGGGGCCGGTCGTGGCCTTGTGGATGGCGGGGTTGGCGGGGTTCACAAACTGGCCGGCGATGATGCTGTTGGGCGTCTCCTTCTGCAGTTCCTCGGCCTTGGCGATGGCGCCCTTCATGCCCTTGGAACCGTCGGTGAGCACGAGCTGTGCGCCATATGCCTGCATAAGCTTGCGGCGTTCGACGGACATAGTCTCGGGCATGGTGATGATCACCTTGTAGCCGCGAGCCGCCGCCACCGAGGCGATGCCGACGCCGGTGTTGCCACTCGTGGGCTCGATGATGGTGTAGTCGCCGCCGCGCACGAGCTTGCCGGCCTTCTCGGCCTCGTCGATCATGTTCTTGGCGACGCGGTCTTTGACGGAGCCGGCGGGGTTGAAGTATTCCAGCTTGACGAGCACGCGGGCCTTGAGGTCCTCATCGGCCTCAAAGTGAGTGAGCTCCAGAAGCGGAGTGTGGCCGATAAGCTGATCGATGGACGTGTAAACATTGCTCATGGTAAACCTCCAAAGTGTTCAAATGACTGGATACCGTGTGGTTTTACGGTGTGTGTAGCAGCGAAACCCACAAACCTTATGGGTTGTTCGTTTTGCTGTTGGCAAGCATAGTAGACAGTAAAGCCTAGTAACGCAATAGGAAATAGAAGATTATTACGAGTCGATTAACCATCTTGACCGGAACGGGTATTTTCAAAACCAATATTTCGGCTAGAATTTCTACGGACTAAATGACCGAAAGGCAGCACTATACATGTTGGTTTCTACTAAGGGCAGATATGCCCTGCGCGTTATGGTCGATCTGGCCGAGCACCAGGCAGCCGGTCGCATCCCGCTCAAAGAGATCGCGGCGCGACAGGGGATTTCCGAGAAATATCTCGAGAACATTTTGGCTACGCTCGTGCGCGCCAACATGCTCTCGGGCATGCGCGGCAAGGGCGGCGGCTATGTGCTCACGCGCCCGCCCGAGCAATACACGGTGGGCGAGATCTTGCGCCTGACCGAGGGCAGTCTGGCGCCGGTCGCCTGCCTGGATGGCGACTGCAAGGGCTGCTCGCGTTCGGATGAGTGCCCCACGCTCGACGTGTGGAAGAACCTGGACAAGCTCATCAACGACTACCTCGACGGTGTGACGCTCGATCAACTTGTCGCTCCCAACCATGGCTACGACTACGTCATCTAACCCACACCTGCATTTGGGGACGGGGTGGAAATGGTAGATTTTCTCGCCCTTTGAGACTTGGCAAATAAGAAGGCCGCCCATTTTTGCGATGGGCGGCCTTCGTTTTGGGCTGTTGAGACGGACACGGCCGGAATGGCCGTTTTAGTCCTCGGCGATGCTGTCGAGGATGCTGCGCGTGATGGACACCAGGATGCTGCCCATAAAGGCCGATCCAAAGCTGGCGATGGAGATGCCGACGCCCAGCAGGTTGACCGACAGGTAACTCGCGAGCTCAAGCATAAAGCTGTTGACGACAAGCTGGAAAATGCCCAGCGTAATGATCGTGAGCGGCAGCGAGATGACCGTGAGGAACGGTTTGACGAACGAATCGACAATGTTCAGGAACAGTCCCACAAAGGCAAAGCAGACCCAGGTCTCGGCAAAGCCGAAGGGTTGGATACCGGGGACGAGGAACGTGGCGATCGCGATGGCGATCGAGGTGAAGAGCCAGTTAAGCATAAAGCGCATGGCGTGAATCCTTTCTTGCGCCGGGATTGCTGGCGTCGCGTGAAGCGGCTTACGGCGGCGACCTGGATGGTTGCGCGGGCGCGCCGCGGTGTTTGGGCGCCCATTGTCTCAAATATTCGTGGAGCTTACGTGCGCATATGGTTTCTAAACGGCGTTCGTCCTGAAAAACGCGCCGCTGGCAGAGAGTCTTGTCGCTTTAGTTTGGTGGTGTGCTACACTGCTACGGGCAAAAGCCACAGGCGTTGCCCTATTGCATAGAACGGGTGAACGATGCCCGATGTCAGTATCAACTTCGATGCCTTTTGGCGGGTTTGGCGGTGATCGATGAATATCGAGAACATGTTTGACAAGCCTGATGTCAAGCAGCTGGTCCACGCATTTAGCCTTTTGGACGACGAGAAGGATATCCAAGCGTTTTTGACCGATATCTGCACGCCGCGCGAGATTTGCGACCTTTCTCAGCGTTTGCAGGTTGCGCGCTATTTGGACGAGGGCGAGCCTTATGTTGAGGTTCAGGCCCGTACCGGCGCTTCGTCCACCACGGTGAGCCGCGTTTCAAAGGCGCTGAACGGCGAGTACGGTGGCTACCGCAAGATCCTCATTAAGTTGGAGGATGGCGAGTAGGCCAGCGACAACATTGAATTACGAAGAACCGTCCCTCCGGGGGCGGTTTTTATATGCCTGCAATCGGCTGGTGCGTTGGGTTCAGGTTGCTTTGTACCAAAAGATGGAACTGCGATGGCAATGTGTCCGCTTGGGCGGGTAGGATGGATGCATTGATTATTGCGAACGGTTTGAGCGGAGGACCATGCCTGTTCGAATCTATACCACCAATGCCGGCACGGATTTGAGCGATGCCGAGTCGGCGCTGCTTGCCGACCTTATTGCCCGTCACGGGCGTGCCGTGTTGCTGGCACCAACGTTTGCCGAGCTCGATCTGTGCCGTCATGATGCGGCGGAAGCCGGCATTTCGCTGGGTATCGACTACAAGACACCCGCATCGTGGCTTCGCTCGCTTTGGGAGCTTTTGGGCGACGGGCGCGGTTTCGTCGACAACCTGCAACGTCAGATGCTGTTTTCGGATATGATTGCCCGCCGCGACGATGCCGACCTGCAGCCGCTTTCGCGTAGCCAGGGCACGGTGCGCATGCTCGCGCGCATGGCCCGCGATGTGCTGCCGGGTGTGGCGGGGACGACGGCCGAGCGATGCGGTGGCAACAATTGCCAGCCTGAGCCAAAAAGCGATGCCGAGGCTCGTGTGTTTGAGCTTTTGCGTGCCTACGCGGGCGGTTTGGACCGTCGAGATATGGTCGAGCCCTGCGAGGCAGCCGACATTATGGCCGGTGCCCTGGCCGATAGCCTGCCGGCGTGCGCCCGCGCCGTATGCGTGCGCGGTACCACGTCGTTTACGCACGGTCTACTCGAGCTGCTGTCTGCCGTGGCGAACAATGGGGGAGAGGTCGTCGCGCTGCTTGCCCGCGAGCAGGCGGCGATGCGCGAGGAGCTTGCCACGGCATTTGATGCCCGCGGTGTGCTGTTTGAGATCGCGCCGCTGGGGGAGGACGCCGTCGCGTCTGATGTCGCTTGCGGGGCCGCCGCTCAGCCTGCCTTTATTGAGGTCGCCGGCCCCCATGCCCGTGCTCATGTCTATGCGGACGCCATCGATAAGTTGGTGAAAGCGCACAAGGAGTCCAAGGCCGATAAAGCTACTGCAACGCCCGCCGACCCCGTGCGCGTGCTCGTCGTTTCTGCCCGGGCACCCCAGCTGTTCGGCGAGCTCGCCGCCCGTTTGGCGGCGCGTCACATTGCGGCCGAGACGACTGAGTTCACGGCGTTTTCCCAGTCCATCGCGGGCAGGCAGTTTACGGCGCTCGCCAACCTGATCGAGCGTATGAAAGCCGCCGACGAGGGCACCGCTTCCAAGACTGAGTGGTGGCCCGCGCCGGAGCTTACCGACTGGATCTACAGTCCGCTTTCGGGCGCTGATGCCGTCAATGCCCGTACCTTCGATAAGAATATGCGTCTCTCGCGCAGCAAGACTACCGCGGGCGTCAAGAGCCTGCTGCAGAGCGTTCAGGGCCAGGTGAGGGGCGCGCGCAAGGCGACGAGCGACGATAACTGGTTTAAGAACGTACCGTGTGTGGTCTCGGACGTGTTCCAGGCGCTGTGGCGTGACAAGCCCGTGACGGCGCTTAAGGCCATGCTTGCCGTTGCCGAGGCGTTGCCCGATCGCGCTCTAGGCGGCCTTGACGGCCAGGCCCGTCGCCAGGCAGAGACGGCTTTGCTGCGCCATGCCATCGACATCCTTATGAACGATGCTCGCGCGCTCGACGTGTCGCAGGCCGCGACCGTGCCGGTTCTCGACGGCGTTCGAACCAAGGTGGACAAGCGCAGTACCGCCTACGATTACGAGACCTATGAGGTCGATCGCACACCACGAGCACAAGTGCGCTTCGCGTCGCTTGCCGATGCGTCGGTTCTTCGCCCTGGCAGCTACGATGCCGTGCTGTTTGCCGATGTCGACCTGGACAGCTATCCGCTTTCGCACGAAGAGGGCCCGCTTGCCACGTTGACAGCCGAGCTGCGCCGCGACGGCGTGTCTTTGGAGCCCGCTGCCCTGCTGCGCGTGCGCTTTGGCCGTGCGATGCAGGCGGCGAGCGGTCCGGTCGCGCTCGCCCGTGTGACGCACGATTGCCAGGCACGCGAGTGCTACCCGGCAGCCGTATGGACCGAGCTGTGGGCACATGCCGAGGCCGCTGGCGCTGCCAAGCCCATGCGCGTGGGCGAGGGCGATATCATCGCCGACTTTGATCCCGCGACAGGTGAAGGCCTCAAGCGCGAGCGCGTGACCTGTGAAGCCCCTCAGCATCTGAGTGCCGAGGCCGTGCCGTATTTGGTCCTGCGCCGTCGCGATGGCGAGGGTGAGGACGCGCCGCTCGTGCCGCGTCTGACGTCCGCCTCGCAGATCGAGGCCTATTCGACCTGCCCGCTATGCTGGTTCGTCTCGTACCGCGTGAAGCCCCAGTCGATCGACGCGGGCTTTGGCAACATGGAAAAGGGCAACTTTGTCCACGACGTGCTGGAGCATCTGCATGCCCGTCTGCCCCAAGAGGGCATGGAGCGCGTGACGCCCGAGAATCTGCCGCGCGCACAGGAGCTGCTGCACGAGGTCTTTGACGAGACGTTGGCCGAGCACGCCGGCAAGCGCGGCACGGAGGGCCCGCTGGTGCCGCTCTCTGCGGTGGAGGAACGCCAGGTGGCCGAGATCTTGCCGCAGCTGGAGGGTGTGCTTGCCTACGAGTCCGAGGCACTTGCCCCCTTTGCCCCGCGCTACCTGGAGTTCGCCTTCAACGAGCTCAAGGTCGAGTATGCCGGTTGGCCGCTTGGCGGGCGCATCGACCGCGTGGACGTGGACGCCGAGAATCGTGCCGTGGTGCTCGACTACAAGCATCGCACGGGCGTTGAGGAGTTTAAGCTCGCCGACCCCACGGTGCGCGACGAGGAATCGGGCACGGCGCCCATCGACGATCCGCGCTGGTTGCCACCACATACCCAAACGCTCATCTACGCCCAGGCCATGCGCCGGGCGCTGGATTTGGACACCCGCGCGGCGCTCTACTTTTCGACCAAGGGCGGCAAGCCGGCGTTGCGCGGTGCCGCGAGCGCCGAGCTGCTCGAGGAAGAGCGCGGCGACGGTCGCATCCCGGGCCTTAAGAAAGGTTTCCCCGGCGAGGGTGGCAGCATGGACTTCGACGCCCTGCTCGATCGCGTTGAGGCCGGCATCGCCGAGCGCCTGCGCGAGCTCGAGGCAGGCAACGTTGCCGCCGTCGACCCGACGTCGGCTCAGGCCGCGCATGCGCGCTGCTCGTATAACCACGAAGGAACGTTTGTAAGGAGGAACGTGTAGACCATGGATCTTTCGACTTTGATGCCGCAACAGCTGCAGATTGTCAAAACGCTCGACCGTCCGCTGTTTGTCTCGGCGGGCGCCGGTTCGGGCAAGACCTTTACCCTCACGCGTCGCATCGTCTACGCGCTCTCGCCTGAATCCGGTCCGTTCGTTGAACATCTTGACCAGGTGCTCGCCATTACCTTTACCAAAGATGCCGCGGCCGAGATCCGTGACCGCGTGCGCCGTGCGCTTATCGACGAGGGCATGGACGAGGAAGCACTGACCGTCGACGACGCGTGGATCTCGACCATTCACGGCATGTGCTCGCGTATCCTGCGCGCGCATGCGCTGGAGCTGGGCATCGACCCCGAGTTCACGGTGCTCACCGATACCGACGAGCTTATGGACCAGGCTGTTGAGCATGTGTTGGCCCGCGCGACGGCGCCCGATGCCGCCCCCGAGCTCGCGGCATCGCTCAAGGCCCTCTATGCCTGGTATCCCATGGCGGGCGAGGGCGGTTCCTTTGGCGCTGGCGCGACCATCAAGGGCCTGGTGCGCGACCTGCTGGAGCTGTCGAGCCAGTTGCCGGGCGGTATGGACGACGTGTGCGTGGCGCGCGGGCAGGCCGATACCTCGGCACTCGCCGATGCCTATCGCGCGGCGCTGGGCGCAAGCAAGGCCGCGACCGAGAAGGCGCAGATGGCACTCGACGCCATTGACGCGTTCGAGGCGAGTGGCAAAACCATGGAGGATGCGGCGCGACTCATGATGTCGTGCACCATGCCGCGCGCGAGCAAGGCATTCCCTAAGGAGCAGGTCGAGCTGCTCAAGGCCGAGGCCGCCGATGCGTTTATCAATATCGTGCTTGCCTGCGGTGGCCCGGCGCTCGATGCGCTGGTGGGCCTGGCCCGTTCCGTGGAGGCTGAGTATCGCGCGCTGAAGGCTGCCCAGTCCGCCCTCGATAATAACGACCTGCTGCGTATGGCCTACGAGGCCCTGCGCGATTACCCTGCCATCCGTGCTGCGTACGAGGGCCGCTTTAAGATGGTCATGATCGATGAGTTTCAGGATACCGACCAGATGCAGGTCGATCTGATACGCTACCTGACGGGTGCGGGGGAGCGCGCGCTGTGCACCGTGGGCGATGCGCAGCAGTCCATCTATCGCTTCCGTGGCGCCGAGGTCGAGGTGTTCCGTCGTCAGGAACGCAAGGTGGGCTCGTCTGCCGCGCCCGAGGCGACTGCCGTGGCCGATGCCCCTGCCGGCGAACTCGTCAAACTCGTGCGCAACTTCCGCAGCCATGACGAGGTGCTGCGTTACGTGGCACGCGTCTTCGACGGCGATGACGGCGGCCTGATGCAGGGCTTTTTGGATCTTGAGGCGAGCGACGGCCGCAAGGACACGCTGGTGGCGGACGCCTCGCGCCGCCAGGCCCTCTTTGTTGCCGGCGGCAGTATGCAGGAGCGCACACAGGCCAAGGCCCGCGCGATCGCCGAGCGCTTCCGCGCGCTTGCCGATGCCGGCCAGCCCCAGGGCGGCATGGTACTGCTGCTGGGCCGCATGACCAACGCCGATGTCTACGCCCAGGCCTTCCGCGATCAGGGGCTCGACTGCGTCATCGCAGGCGGCTCGGTCTTTGCCCAGGCAGCCGAGGTGCAGACGGTGCGTGCCCTGGTCTGCGCGCTCGCCAATCCGGCCGATACGGCGCAGGGCCTTATGCCGCTGCTCGCCTCGCCGATGTTTGCGCTCGGCGCCCAGGAGTTCCTGGCGCTGGCGACCAAGCTCGATGGCGAGACGGGGGAGACCTCGCGCCGGAATATCGACATGGGCATCATGAGCGATTCCGATGTGCCGGGCTTGCAGGGCTTGCCGCTTGTGACGCGTGCCCGCGAGGTGCTGCGCTACGCACTGCGTCGCGTGGGGCGTGATTCGTTCGCCGCCATCGCGCGCGACGCGGTCAATGCCTCCGGCTGGTTCGTGCGCCTGGCGCAGCGCGGCCCCGAGGGCAAGGCCATCGCCGCCAACGTGCTCAAGGCGCTCGACGCCGTGGCCGAGGAGGAGGCCGAGTTCGGCAACTCGCCGCGTTCCATCGCGCTGGCCTTCGACCGCTTCTTGGCGGGCAAGGAGGCCCCGGGTGCCCTCAACGAGGAGGGCGACGGCGCGGTGCGCATCATGACCGTGCATGCGTCCAAGGGTCTGGAGTATCCGGTCGTAGCGGTTGCCGAGTGTTTTGGCGTGCGCAAGCCGTCCGGTGCGGCTCAGATGGGGCGTGTCGAGGGCGGAGCGCAGGTCGTGGCACTGCCAGCTCGTTTTGATGGCGTTAAGCTTGCCGATGGGACCTTTGTGAAGGGCGATGACGTCAAAAAGCAGTTTGAGCATGCGTTTAAGGGCAAGGGCACGTCGCTGTGGCTGCCGCCGGAGCTCATGGAGGACGTCTGTGCGACGGGTTCTCCCGCCGAGGCATTTGCTCGCCTGCGCAACGACGACCTGCAGCTTTCGCTCGAGGAGCGGGCTCGTCTGCTCTATGTCGCCATGACGCGAGCGCGTGAGCTGGTCATTCTGGCGATGGATGCCGGCGTGAGCCGCGGCAAGGTGACGGCGCCGACCTTTGATGTCGAGACCGATCTGACCTACGATGTGCTGCGCCGCATCCTGCCGGCCGACAGTCTGGACATGCCGCAGCTCGATAGCGACCGTTTGGTGTTCGACAACTCCAAGCCGGGCGACTACGAGCTTATCTCGCTGGCGGACTTTACGTTTGGCGAGCAGGCGTTTGAGGCCAACGCTTCGCTGGATGTCGAGGGCAGGCTTGTTCGCGGCGATGCCGATGCCGCCGATAATGCTGCGCGCTCAACCGTGCCCGGTCCTGCCGACCCCAAGCCCGATTCGTTTGAGCTTGTGTATCCCCAGGCAGTGGGCGTGCGCATGGGCATCTGTCCGTATCCGATGCGTGATTCGTATAGCTACTCGTCAATCGCCGCGGCGCTCCATGCCGAGACGGAAGATCGTGCCGCCGAGGCACACGTGCCCATGGACGAGTCCGGCGATGATGCGGAGTCGGATGGTTCCGAGATGACGGATGCAGACGTGGCCGCCGTCGAGCCCGTTGGCAACCCCATGGCGCTGGGCTCGGCCTTCCACGCTGCCTGCCAGTGGCTCATCGAGATGGGTGCCGATGCGCTGCCCGCTGAGCGTGCCGAGGCCCTGGCTCGCCTGTGGCACCTGACGCCGGAACAGCGCGAACGCTTCGACGTTGCCCTGGACCGCTGGCTCAAGTCGGCTGTTCGTGCCGACCTGCTCGCGTGGCCGTGCGTTCGCGCCGAGGTGCCGTTCTTTTCACTGGGCTGCGAGGACAAGGACATCGCTCGCTACGGTGCTTATGCCGAGGGCGCCATCGATGCACTGGCTACCGACCCGGCCGATCCGTCGTGCGCACTGGTCATCGACTACAAGACGGGCGGCACGCCGGATGAGACGCCCGACCAGCTGCTCGAGAAGCACGCCCTGCAGGCGCGCGTCTACGCTGATGTTCTGCACAAGGCGGGCTTTGAGGCCGTGACCGTCAAGTTCGTCCGCGTGGAGCAGCCGGATCCAACCATCTTCGTCGAACCCGCCGAGCCCCAAGTAGTCACCTACAACTTCTAGTCCTCAGATAACTTGCGGTGGAATAGTTCCTGCATTGCGGCCCAGGTGGCCCAAGCGGGAACTATTCCACCGCAACTGCAAGAGGAGCCGTGTGGGTTTGGCTAGGTTCGGGTGCCGTCCGCGCCGTGCGGTAAAATCGTTCAGTCAGAACACGAACCCGCATCGGAGCTCATCACATGGCATTCGTCCATCTGCACAATCACACTGTTTTCTCCATGCTCGACGGCGCAACCCGTATCCAGGATATGGTCAATCGCGCTGTTGAGCTGGGCATGCCCGCCGTGGCTATTACCGACCACGGCTACATGTACGGCGTGCCCGATCTGGCGCTGGCCTGCGACGCCGTCAACCACAACACGCCCGAGTACAAAACGTGGAGCCACGACAAGGCCTTCTTGGAAAAGGACCGCCGCGACGAGCTGGTGGAGCCCGACCCCGAGGCAAACCCGCGCGAGCATGCCCAGTATGTGAAGGACATGGCCATGTGGGACGAGAAGGGCAACATCGACGAGCTCAAGCCGCCGCTGGTCATCAAGCCCATCTTTGGCTGCGAGGTCTACTTTACGCCGGACGAGACGCTCGCCCGCGACCACAAGCCCGAGCTCTACCATATGATTCTTCTGGCCAAGGACCAGGAGGGCTACGTTAACCTGATGCAGACGGTCTCCGAGGCCGCTGTGCAGGGTTTTTACTACAAGCCGCGCGTGACACTCGACAACCTGCGCCGGCATGCCAAGGGCATGATCTGCACGAGCGCCTGCATCGCGGGCATCATCCCCAAGTACATCGACCGTGGCGATATGGAAGGCGCCATCAAGTGGGCCGAGACCTTCCGCGACACCTTCGAGCCCGGCGACTTTTATATCGAGATCCAGGAACACGGCATTACCACCGATAACGGTCTGACCGACGAGCAGATGGACCGCACGCTCATCGATATTGCCAAGCAGGTGGGCGTCAAGGTCATCGCCACCAACGACTTCCACTACCTGCGCCGCGAGGACGCGCCCGTGCAGGA
Organism: uncultured Collinsella sp.; assembly: GCA_900545745.1. Lineage (GTDB taxonomy): Bacteria > Actinomycetota > Coriobacteriia > Coriobacteriales > Coriobacteriaceae > Collinsella. The sequence goes on along the minus strand of URAD01000005.1, from coordinate 28,101 downwards.
CGTCATCATGTGTATCGGCATGAACGCCAAGGTTGACGACCCCAACCGCATGCGCATGACCGGCTCGGAGTTTTACATGAAGACCGAGGAGGAGATGCGGGCGATGTTCCCGTATTGCCCCGAGGCCTGCGACAACACGCTCGAGATCGCCGACAAGTGCTACGTGGAGCTGGACTGGGACTCCATCATCCTGCCGCGCTTCCCGCTGCTCGATCCCGGCGAGACGCACGAGAGCCAGTTCCGCCGCGAGTGCGAGAAGGGCCTGCGCCAGCACTACGGCGACGACTGGGCCACGCGCGAGATCGGCGGCGTCAACATCAAAGAGCGCTTTGAGTACGAATACAAGGTCATCTGCGACAAGGGCTTTGCCGCCTACTTTTTGATCGTTGCCGAGTACGTGCAATGGGCCAAGGACAACGGCATCGGCGTCGGCCCCGGCCGTGGCTCGGCCGCCGGCGCTATCGTCGCCTACGCCATGAACATCACCGCGTTCGACCCGCTCGAGAACGGCCTGATGTTCGAGAGGTTCCTGTCCCCGCAGCGTACCGAGATGCCCGATATCGATATGGACTTCGACGATGAGCGGCGCCTCGAGGTCGTGGAGCACGTTCGCCAGCTCTACGGCCCCGAGAAGGTTACCCACGTCATCACCTACTCGACCATTAAGGCCAAGCAGGCCATCAACGACGCCGCGCGCGTCCTGGACTACCCGGTCTACATGGGCCAGCGCCTGTCCAAGATGGTCTCGAGCGACCCCAAGGTCAAGCTCAAGCAGGTGCTCGAAAAGCAACCCGGCAAAGAGGATCTGTTTAACCCCGACTTTGCCGAGGCCTATAAAAAGGACGACGACGCCCGCCGCATCATCGACACGGCGCTCTCGATCGAGGGCCTTACCCGTGGCGAGGGCGTGCACGCGTGCGCCGTTCTGATTTGCCGCGACCCCGTCAACGAGCACGTGCCCACCAAGCTCGATACCAAGGGCGGCGTCGAGATTACCCAGTACGAGGGCCATACCGTTGCCGACATGGGCCTGCTCAAGATGGACTTCCTGGGTCTGCGTACGCTGACGGTTATCTCCAAGGCCAAGGCCAACATCAAAAAGAACTTCGGCATCGACATCAAAGAGGAAGAGATTCCCTTTGACGACCCCGAGATCTTTAAGCTCATGGGCTCCGGCCACACCGCCGGCGTCTTCCAGGTCGAGTCCGCCGGCATGACGGCCACGATCAAGAACATGAAGCCCACCGAGTACAAGCACGTCGTGGCATTGATCGCTCTGTACCGCCCGGGACCGCTGGGCGCCGGCATGGTTTCGTCCTATATTAACCGTATGAACGGCAAGGAACCGGCTGTCTCCTACGACGACCGCCTGGACGACATTCTGGGCGAAACCTACGGCACCATGGTCTACCAGGAGCAGGTTATGCTCATCTCCGTCGAGATGTGCGGCTTCTCCAAGGGCGAATCGGACTCGCGTATCCGTAAGCCCGTGGCTAAGAAGAAGATCAAGCTGCTCACGTCGACGGTGCTCCACTGGGAGGATGGCTCGGACGAGACCACCTACGACCACTGGATGAACGGTGCTATCAAGAACAACTACACGCGCGAGGTCGCCCAGAAGATTTGGGACGATGTTCTTGAGTTCGCCTCCTACGCCTTTAACAAGTCGCACTCCGCCGGCTACGCCATCCTGGTTATGCAGACGGCGTGGCTCAAGGCGCACTATCCGCACGAGTACATGGCGGCCGTTCTGACGTCCTACACGGGCAAGACTGACAAGATCGTGCACTACGTCTCGGCGTGCCGTCACGACGGCATCCCCGTGCTTTCGCCAGATGTCAACGAGTCCGGTACCGAGTTCACGGCTACCAAGGAGGGCGTGCGCTTTGGTCTGGCCGGCATCCGCGGCGTGGGCACCGGCGTGGCACAGGCGATTATTGCAGAGCGCGAGGCAGGCGGTCCGTTTAAGACGCTGCACGACTTTGTCGAGCGCGTGGACTCGAGCCGGGCCAACCGTCGCGTGATCGAATCGCTCATCAAGGCAGGCGCCTTCGACTCCACGGGGTATCCGCGTCGTCAGATGATGCACTTTGTGGATAAGAACAACCCCGAGAACATCATCGATGCCGCGGTAAAGCGCCAGAAAGATCGCGCGAGCGGCCAGACGTCGTTCTTCGATATGTTTGGCGACGTCGAGGGCTCGGGCTTTGAGGTGAGCGTGCCCGATCCGGATGGCCAGGAGTGGGACCGCCACCTTAAGCTGAGCCAGGAGAAGGAGGTTCTGGGCATCTATGTCTCGGACCACCCGCTGCGCCCGTTTGAGTATGCACTTAGCAAAGCGCGCGACTTCTCGTTCTCGCAGATCGACACCGGCTACGAGGTGCAAAACCCCACGGGCGGTACCATCAACCAGGAGATTCCCGAGGGCAAGGCGCTGTGGTGGGCCGGTATGGTCTCGAGCGTGTCCAAGCGCGTGACCAAAAACGGCGATCCCATGGGTATAGTGCAGCTCGAGGACATGGAAGGCGAGGCCACGGTCGTGGTGTTCCCCAAGACCTACAAGGAGGCCGAGGGGTACCTGTACGGCGAGGTCGATCCCGAGACCGGCGCGCAGCTGTCCGACGCGTTTGTGCGCATTAAGGGCAAGCTCGAGCGCTCGGACCGCGGCGACCAGATCATCGCGCAGGAGATTGTGCCGCTGGAGCTTAGCGAGGAGAAAAACAAGCCCAAGGTCTTTGAGGTCATGGTGCCCAACAGCCGCTTTAGCCAGGGCAATATGGCGCGCCTGGCCACGGTGCTCACCACCAACCCGGGCGGCGACCGCGTGGAGATCTTTATCGAGCAGGTGGACGGGCGCGTGCTGCGCGCCGAGGTGCCGGCCAAGGTCAACGCACGCTCGATTCCGCTACTGGCCGAAGCCAAGGCCATTGTGGGTAACCAGGGTCGCGTGACGGTGATCTAGGGACGGCGTTGCTGAGGGGTAGCTAATTTGGGACGGGGCTTTTTTAGCTACCCTTTGGCTGACGGCGAATTGGCTGGGATTTGAATAACTCTCAACCAACATGTGGGGGGTAGCTAAAATAACCCCGTCCCAAATTAGCTACCCTGGGTGCGATTGGAGGAAGTGATGGCACAGGGGACGTTTGCGCAGGCGCTCCGGAAAGAGGCGGCGCTCAGCAGTACCTTTATGAAGGGGCGCTCGCTCATGCTCAACGGCGCCGTGCTGTCGTTTGAGGACTCCGGCTCGCGCTTCTCCAAAAACGTGAACATCGAGGGCTCGGTGCGTGGCTCGCGCGGCGACCTGTACAAGACACACGTGGCGCTCGATATGGACGAGCACGAGGTTATCGACTACGACTGCGATTGCCCGGCCGCCTTCCGCTATTCCGGCATGTGCAAGCACGCCGTCGCCACGGCGTTGGCGTATCTGGATGCCAGCGGCGCCGAGCCCGTCGAGGGCCTGCGCACGCCGGTCCGCACGTTTACGGTACCGCCCGCACAGTCTAAGCAGCCCACGCGCTCAGCGCCCAGCGCATCTGCGGTCAACCCCAACTTTCCCTTCCCGGCGCCCGTCCCCACGAGCCCGAGCCTTATGGCAGCGCTTTCCGATCTTTCGGACGCGCGCATGGACGAGCTCGTGGCCATGCGTCGCAAGCTCGCCGGCACCATCGACCCCGATGCGCCCAAAGCGGTGCTGGAGCCCTCGCTGGTGCCGTACTACAATCCGCTGTTTGCCGATCGCTTTAACTGGGCGCTCGAGTTTCGCATTCGCTACGGTTCGGTGTCCTACGTGGTTAAGGATATCGACGGCATGGCCGATGCTTATGTGCGCGGTGGTACGTTCTCCTATGGCAAGAAGCTTACGTTTGTCCATGTGCCCGAGGCTTTCGATGACGTGTCGACAAAGCTGCTCGACTTTGTCGCAATGACGGTCGCCTACCTGAGCGACATCACGAGTTCGCGCTCGGTATCGTACGACTTTGCCCGCAGCGGCTTTGTCGCCGAGCGTCAGTTGCCGGTATCCGAGCATTCCATCGTGTCCGTGCTGGACCTGCTGCGCGGCAGGACCATGTCCTTTGAGCCTGCTTGGTCGCGGGGGACGACGACGCATCGCTCCTACGAGGTGGCGGTCGAGCCGTCGCCGCAGGGGGAGGGCGAAGTCCCGGCTAAGCGCCCGCCGCTCCTTGCCGCCAAGATTGCACCGGCGGCGGGAGGCAGCTACGACTTGCGCCTGCCGGCCGATACGTACTGCTTTGTCGCTGGTGACGCAGCCTATCTGGTCGATACGCGCCGCGCGCGCCGTACCGACATGGCGTTTGCCCAACATGCGGCGCCGTTCCTGTCGCACTTGTTGCCCTGCCGCACGCCGGTCCATATCGCCGCCGACCAGGTGGGCGAGTTCTGCCGCATGGCGCTGCCTATCTTGCGCGACTACACCGACCTGACCGCGCCCGCTGTGCTCGATGCCGTGGCGCCCGAGCCGAGCTTTGCCATGGCGATTGGCGTCGACGATGGACTCGTGACCTGCAAGATTACGGTGACCTACGGCGATTGGTCGGCGGATCTCTTTAGTCTTGGTGCTCCGGGCAGTCCTTTCGAAGAGCAGCGCCCCGGTGTTCCGCCTCGCGATGCGGTGGCGGAATTTCGCGCCATGGACACGGCGGCCCTGTACTTCGATTTCCACGAAGGCGGCCTTGCGTTTGAGGAACGTGATGACGCTCGCCTGTTCTGCCTGCTGACCGAGGGACTGGCGGCTTTGTCCGAGCTTGGCGATGTCATGCTCAGCGATCGCCTGCGCCAGATCTCGGTGCGTCCTGCGCCCAAGCTCTCGGTGCGTGCCACCGTCAAGAGCAACCTGCTCGACGTCGAGTTGGGCGCGAGCGGGCTTTCGGCGGCCGACCTTGCCATCTATCTCGATTCGTATAAGCGCCACCAGACGTTCGCGCGTCTTACGTCCGGCGATATCGTGCGCCTGGACGAGGGCGCTCGTGCCGCGTTTGGCCTTGCAGGGGACTTGGGCGTCGATGCTGTCGACCTGCTCGACGGCGTGTCGCTCCCCGCGTCGAGTACCCTGTTCGTCGATAGCATGCTTGCGCGCACGCCGGCGCTTGAGGCCGATCGCGACGCTGCGTTCCGCCGTACCGTCGAGCGTCTGGACACGCTCGGCAAGATGGACTTTACGGTGCCGGTCTCGCTCAAGGCCACACTGCGCGGCTATCAGGTCGACGGCTACCAGTGGCTCGGCTCGCTCGAACACCTGGGCCTTGGCGGCATCCTGGCCGACGACATGGGCCTGGGCAAAACGCTGCAGATGATCGCGCACATTCTGGCGCGCGTGGAAGCGGGGGATACCAAGCCCACGCTCGTGGTATGCCCCGCGTCGCTTGTGTACAACTGGACCGCCGAGCTGGAGCGCTTTGCCCCCTCGCTTGATGTGTGCGCCATTGTGGGCGCCAAGGCCCAGCGTCGCGTGCAAATTGCTGGCGTGGTCGAGCACAACGTGGTTGTAACGTCGTATGACCTTATGCGGCGCGATATCGATGAGTATGCCGAGCAGGACTTTGCCCGCGTGGTGCTCGATGAGGCCCAGTACATTAAAAACCCGCTCACCCAGGTGGCGCGCGCCGCCAAGCGCCTGCCGGCCGGCGTGCGCTTTGCCCTGACGGGCACGCCCATCGAAAATCGCCTGTCCGAGCTTTGGAGCATCTTTGACTTTTTGATGCCGGGCCTTCTGGGCACGCGTGACTCATTTGCCAAGCGCTTCGAAAGCCCGGTCGAGCATGCCGAGGGCGATAGTGCCGCTCGTCTGCAAGCGCTCGTATCGCCGTTTGTGCTGCGCCGCGTAAAGGAAGACGTGGTGGCCGACCTGCCCGAGAAGATTGAGGATACGGTGATGGCACAGCTCGCCGGCGAACAGCGCAAGCTCTACCTGGCCAACCAAGACCGCATTGCCCAGCAAGTGCAGCACCGCGAGGCGGGGGAGTTTAAGAAAGACAAGCTCAAGGTACTTGCCGAGCTCACCAAGCTGCGTCAGATCTGCTGCGACCCGCATCTGCACTATGCGGACTACAAGGCGGGAAGCGCCAAGCTCGATACATGCATGGAGCTCGTGCACGGCGCGCTCGACGGAGGTCATCGCATTCTGCTGTTCAGCCAGTTTACGGGCATGCTCGATATCATCGGCAAGCGCCTGGCCAAGGAGGACATCGCCTTCCTTAAGCTTACGGGCGCGTCGTCCAAAGAGAGTCGCGCCAAGATGGTTGCTCAGTTCCAAGCGGGCGAGGTGCCGGTGTTCTTGATTTCGCTCAAGGCGGGCGGCGTGGGCCTTAATTTGACGGCTGCCGACGTGGTCATCCACTACGACCCGTGGTGGAACGTGGCGGCGCAGGAGCAAGCGACCGACCGCGCCCACCGCATTGGCCAGCAGCACGCCGTGACCGTGTACAAACTCATCGCCAAGGACACGATCGAGGAACGCATTATGCAGATGCAGGAGTCCAAGCGCGATCTGGTCAACAGCGTGCTCGGCGGCGATGGTATCTCGTCGGCGCTGTTTACCCGCGAGGATGTTCTGGCGCTGCTCGGCGGCGACGGTCGCTAACCCGCTCGGGTGGGGCCGCCAGGGCGGATCGCCCGCGCTGTCCCATCGTCCCCGCTCGTTATGTGTTCATTTGCGACGCTGTGGATGGTTCGCCTGCCTTTGGGCATAAGAACCTCGAGAACATCGGCACATCAGCAAAGGAGAACATCATGGCGAAATTCTTTAAGGACCCCGACGGCAAGCTCATCGTCGCCCTTGGCAACGACGTTGCAACCCCTGCCGGTTGCACGGAGCTGACCGCGAACACCGAGGACGCGGCGCACGAGAAGCACGTGCCGGTCGTTGAGATCGAGCGCGACGGTCACGTAATCCGCGCACGCGTGGGCTCGGTCGAGCATCCCAGCCTGCCCGAGCACTATATTGAGTGGATCGCCCTTGAGGCCGAGGGCCGCCTGGAGGTCCATTACCTCGAGCCCGGCATGAAGCCCACGACGTTTTTTGCCGGCGGCTCCAAGACCGGTACCGTCTATGCCTATTGCAACCTGCACGGGCTGTGGTCCGCGACGTTCTAGGAGCGTGCCCCCGCTCGGGGTATCATAGCTAGCATATGCACATGCGAGCGCCGACTGCATTATGCGGCCGGCGCTTTTACTACGACAACGATGATTTACGACGGAAAGGGCGGGGCCATGAAGCTCGCACTTGCACAGATCGATATGCGCCTGGGTGACATTGAGGGCATTTGCGGCCGCATCGAGGACCAGGCTCGCCTGGCTCATGAGCGCGGCGCGCGCGTGCTGTGCGTTCCGGCCCCGCTCTTTATGGGTGCCATGCCGGGCAGCCTGGTGGGCGCCGGCGATTTTGAGCACGATATGCTGACGGGCCTGACGGGCGTTGCTGAGCGCATCCAAGAGCTCGACATGATCTGCATCGTGCCCGCTGCGGTTTCGTTTGAGAGCCAGCCCTTGCTTGACTATATGATGCTCAAAGACGGTCGCGTGGTGCCCGCGCGCGCAAGTATTGCCCTGCAGCGTGGCGAGAGCAACGACGCGCGTTGGGCGCCTCCGGTGTTTGACGTAGACGGCGTGCGCATTGCCGTGGTGTTTGACCTGGATCGCGAGCTCGAGATGCTGCCGACCGGCGTCGACCTCATTGCTTATTTCCAGTTCAACGCGTTTGACATGACCGATCGCGAGACCGCCGCCGTCTCCGCCGTGCGCAGCGGTGCCTACCGCAAGATCGCCTCCAAGCGCAGCGTGTGGTTTGCCTGCATGGCGCCGGTCGGCGCCTATGACGAGTCGGTGTATACCGGCGGATCGTTTGTGCTCGACGATTGCGGTCGCGTGGTGGCCCAGGCGCCGTGCTTTGAGGAGAGCCTGCTGGTTCAGGAGATTCAACGCGGCGTGATGCTCGATGCCCTGGAGGACCATGAGCTGCCCCAGTTTCGCTCCGAGGAGTGGCTGTGGCAGGCGCTGGTGCTTGCCGTGCGCGACAATGCCCGCGCTCGCGGTGCGTCGCGTGCCGTGGTGGCACTCGAGGGCGATTTGCCGTCGTCCCTGTTGGCGGCGCTTGCCGTCGATGCCTTGGGTCCGCGTAACGTAATTGGTCTGGTGCTGGGGCGCAATCGCATCTTTACGCCGGCGCAGGAGGAGGCCGAGGCCGCCCGCTGTTCCGCTGTTCGCTCAATCGCCGAGCGCCTACACGTTCGCACCGTCGAGCGCGATGCGCCAGATGCGGCGCGCGTACTCGATCGCGACGTGTCGGCGGGCGATGCCGAGCGTCTGCGTTCGCGTGCGCTGGGCCTGATGCTCGAGGATACGGCGCTCGAGCTGGACGCCATGGCGTTGAGCCCGCTTTCCAAGACTGAGTATGCACTGGCGGCGCCCGCGCTGTCCGGTGGCTACCAGGGCGACTTTGCACCCTTTGGCGATGTGTATCTGTCGACGCTCGAGTTTGTGGCACGCGTGCGCAACCGCGCCTCGGCCGTGGTGCCCCAAGAGCTCGTGACGCTCAACGCGGTAGAGGATTGCATGGGGCGTGTGCTGGCGCGGGCGCTCTCGACGCTCGCCGGTCCGGTCGATATGCTCGACCGTGCGGCGCAGCTGCTTGGCGGGCTTGAGCCGGGCGAGGTCGATGGTGCGCTTGAGTCGCACGTAGACCGCAATCGACCTTTCGACGACATCCCGATGGCCGCCGGCAAGCCCGAGGCCTGCTCGCTGCTGCTGATGCTTGTGCGCCAGGGCGAGGCTGCCCGTCGCATGCTACCGACGGCGCCGATCGTCTCTGCCCGTTCGTTTGTCGAGCGCGCCTGGCCGTACATGCTTGCGTGGTCCGATCTGGGACTCAACGGCAAGGAACGCATGACGGTTGATTCGCTGGCACGCGCCGAGGTGCGCCGCTTTGCCGACGACGACACGAGCGACCGTATGCGCGGCGAGATGATGGGCATATTGGGCGAGCTGTTGGGTATTTCGCCCGAGCAGATGGAAGAGCTGCGCTCCGAGGACGGTCAGCGTCGTCTGCATGAGGGCATGAAGCGGTTTGAGGACGAGGTCCAGGACGCCATCGAAAAAATGATGGGCGGCCAGGGCGGACCGCAGGGTGGGCCCCAGGGAGGTCCGATGCCGCATCCGCCGGTGGACCCGAGGCAATTCCCATTCTTCTCTCAAAACTAGGTCGCTGCGCGCCCGTCAGAGCGGCAATCTGCCTTTCAATCGTCGGGCATGACCGCCAGGTCAATGCCCTCCTCTTTCAAGGCACCTTGCTCGCTCTGGCGGGCGCTCGCTTGCGTATGCTCAACCTACAATTCAATCTCGGCTGACGTATGGGGCTGGCGTTGTGTTATTCTAGAACAGACGTTCGTGAATGATGCGCGGGGCCTTGCCTTACGCTTGGCAAAAGACGAGGGGAGGTCGGCTTGGTCATTTTGGGTATCGACCCCGGTTTGGCCCATACGGGCTGGGGGATTATCGAGGAGCGACGTGGCGAGGTTCGCTGCCGTGCCTACGGTTGTATCGAGACCAGCGCGGGCAGCCCGCTCGCGGTGCGCCTGTCGCATATCGCCCACGACCTCAAGGGCGTCGTCGAACGCTACCGTCCCGATACCGCGGCTATCGAGAGCATTTACTTTGGCGCTAACGTCCGCTCGGCCATCCCCACGGCGCATGCCCGCGGTGCCGCGCTCGTGGCGCTTTCGGAGTGCGCGCTCGAGATTGGCGAATACACGCCCATGCAGATTAAGCAGGCCGTGGTGGGCACGGGTGCCGCAGACAAGCGGCAGGTTGCCTACATGGTGCGCACGCTCACTCAGCTTGATCACGACCCACACCCAGACCATGCCGCCGATGCCCTGGCTTGCGCCATCTGTCACGTTAACCTAAGCCGTACCCGGGCGCTTACCGGTGGCGAGTTCTATCAACAGAGAGGAACCGGATACTGATGATCTCCCAGCTCCATGGAACGCTTGTCGAGGCCACGATGAGCTCGGCCGTCGTCGATGTATCGGGCGTGGGCTTTGAGCTCGGTATTTCGGGCAGCACTGCCGCCACGCTGCCTACGCCCGGCGGCGAGGTTCGCCTCTATACCCGTATGCAGGTGCGCGAGGACGCCATGACGCTTTTTGGCTTTGCTTCCAAGGGCGAGCGCACGATGTTCGATCGACTCGTTTCCGTCTCGGGCGTCGGCCCGCGTCTGGCGCTTGCCGTGCTTTCCACCTATACCGTGGGACAGCTGTATTCACTGGTGATGGCCGAGGACGACAAGGGCATGGCCAAGGTGCCCGGTGTAGGCAAAAAGACCGCCCAGCGCCTCATCTTGGAGCTCAAGAGTACCTTTGCCAAGGACAAGGGCTTTGTTCCGGTCGACGTAATCCCCGGTCAGGTTGCGATGCCGGTCCCCGCCGCCACTCCCTCGGCGATCGATGATGCCCGCGCGGCGCTCCTTTCCATGGGCTTTAGCCCGCAGGAGACCGAGGTTGCCCTGAGCGGGTATGATGGGCAGGATATGCGTGTCGAGGACCTGCTCGGCGCGGCGCTTAAGCGACTCGGAATGGATGCGTGATGTGGGAAGCCGATGACTCTCAGGACCTGTGGGCGACGCCCGGCAACTCGCCGGCGGCATCCATGGCGCACGGTGAGCGCATGGTGGGCTCGGAACTGACACCCGAAGACCTCGATGTCGACCGTACCCTGCGTCCCCAGCGCCTAGACGACTACTGCGGTCAGGAGCATATCAAACAGAGCCTGCGCGTGCTGATCGAGGCGGCGCAGAGCCGTGGCGAGACGCTCGATCACGTGATCTTCTCGGGTCCTCCGGGCCTGGGCAAGACCACGCTGGCTACCGTTATCGCCAACGAGCTGGGCGCTCAGATCAAGACGACGAGTGGTCCGGCTATCGCGCGTACCGGTGACCTGGCAGCCATCCTGACTAACCTGCAGCCGGGTGACGTGCTGTTTATCGACGAGATCCACCGTCTTAACCGTTCGGTCGAGGAAGTCCTGTATCCCGCTATGGAGGACTTTGCGCTCGACATCGTGATCGGTAAAGGCCCGGCCGCTCGCTCGATTCGCCTAGATATTCCCAAGTTTACGCTGGTGGCGGCAACGACCCGTTCGGGTATGCTGACCGGCCCGTTGCGCGACCGCTTTGGAATTTCGTATCGCCTGGACTACTACACGGTCGAGGAGCTTGCTCAGATCGTGACGCGCTCGGCGACCATCTTGGGCGTGACGATAGACCATCCGAGCGCGCTCGAGATCGGCTCGCGCTCGCGTGGCACGCCGCGCTTGGCCAACCGTCTGCTCAAGCGTGTGCGCGACTATGCGCAGGTGCGCGGCAACGGTCCTATTGAGCTTGATATTTGCCGTCAGGCGCTCGAGTTTTTCGAGATCGACGAGCTTGGTCTGGACTGGATGGACATTCGAATTTTGGAGACGCTTGCCAAGACGTTCTCCGGCCGTGCCGTGGGTCTGACGACCCTTGCCAGCGCGGTAGGCGAGGACCCGGGTACGCTCGAGGATGTCTATGAGCCCTATCTGCTGCAGTGCGGCTTGATGATTCGCACGCCCCAGGGCCGCCAGGCAACGCTTCGCACCTTTGAGCACTTGGGTATCGAGCCAGCCGTTTAGAGACTGGTTTGTTTTGGCTGGTCTGTAGGCTATCGCTGAGCATTGGATAAACATATCGCCATTCGTCGGTTACGGGTGTTTTACTATTGCGCGCCCGTGCTATGCTGAATTGGTCTTTTTCTCATTCGGTAACGAAAGGACCGCCCATGCCTACTGACATCGAAATCGCACGTTCCGTCATGCCGTTGCCCATTACCGAGGTGGCTAAGAACGCCGGCGTCGACGTAAAGCACCTGATTCCGTACGGCTTCGACAAGGCTAAGGTCGACTATTCACTGCTCAACGAGCCGACCGATCACCAGGCCAAGCTCGTCCTCGTGACCGCCATCAACCCCACGCCCGCCGGCGAGGGCAAGACCACCACGACCATCGGTCTGGCCGATGGTCTGCGCCGTCGCGGCGTCAAGAGCGCTGTGGCCCTGCGCGAGCCTTCGCTCGGTCCCGTCTTTGGCGTCAAGGGCGGTGCCGCCGGCGGCGGCTGGGCGCAGGTCATCCCCATGGAGGATATCAACCTGCACTTTACCGGCGACTTCCATGCTATCGGTGCCGCCAATAACCTGCTGGCCGCCATGCTCGACAACCATATTCAGCAAGGCAACCAGCTCGGTATCGATGTTAAGCGCATTACCTGGAAGCGCGTCGTCGACATGAACGACCGCCAGCTGCGCCATGTCATCGACGGCATTGGCGGCAAGGCCCAGGGCGTGCCGCGCGAGGATGGCTTCGACATTACCGTTGCCTCCGAGGTCATGGCGATCCTGTGCCTGTCCACGAGCATCAACGACCTCAAGGAGCGCCTGGGCGAGATCGTCGTCGGCTACAGCTATGCCGGCGAGCCCGTTCGCGCTCGCGACCTCAAGGCTCAGGGTGCCATGGCTGCGCTGCTTAAGGATGCGCTCAAGCCCAATTTGGTGCAGACGCTCGAGGGCACGCCCGCGTTTGTCCACGGCGGTCCCTTCGCCAATATCGCCCACGGCTGCAACTCCATCATGGCCACGCGTATGGCTATGCGTTTTGGCGATGTCGCCATTACCGAGGCGGGCTTTGGTGCCGACCTGGGTGCCGAGAAATTCCTGGACATCAAGTGCCGCATGACGGGCGTTCGTCCCAACGCCGTCGTGGTCGTCGCCACCGCTCGCGCGTTGAAGTACAACGGTGGCGTCGCCAAGGCCGATCTCAACGAGGAGAACCTCGAGGCACTCAAGGCTGGCATGCCCAACCTGCTGCGTCACGTCGACAACATCCAGAACGTATATGGTCTGCCCTGCGTGGTCGCCATCAACCGATTCCCGACGGACACCGAGGCCGAGCTTGCGCTCATCGAGTCCGAGTGCCAGAAGCTCGGCGTCAACGTTAAGCTTTCCGAGGTCTGGGCCAAGGGCGGCGGGGGCGCGCTCGACCTGGCCGATGAGGTCATGCGTCTGATTGAGCAGCCGAGCGAGCTCAAGTTTGCCTATGAGGACGGCGCTGATGTCGCTGATGCCCTCGAGGCTGTTGCCACCAAGGTCTACCGCGCCGACGGCGTTGACTTTACGTCGGCCGCCAAGCGCCAGCTCGCCGAGCTGCGCGAGAACGGCTTTGGCAACCTGCCGGTGTGCGTGGCCAAGACGCAGTACAGCTTTAGCGACAACGCCAAGGCCCTCGGTGCTCCCGAGAACTTCCGTATCACGGTGCGCGAGCTCAAGGTTTCCGCCGGTGCCCACTTTGTGGTCGCACTGACTGGCAGTGTTCTGACCATGCCGGGCCTGCCCAAGGTCCCCGCGGCCGAGAACATCGACGTCGACAACGACGGCAACATCACCGGCCTGTTCTAAGCCTGCTGTCCATAGCTGCTAGCCCGCCCCGCCGCGCCCACAAGGCCCGGCGGGGCTTTTTGATCCTTAGGCCCGCGCATGTCTTGTAGATACCGACGGGCTCCGTCCATCATAGGCTTTTGCGCGGGTAGAATGCATGGATAACTTGAGGCTCACGCGCGACGGAAAGGAATCGTTGCATGGATCAGGACAAGACAACCGTGATGGGCGGCTACGGTTCCGCGCAGGCTGGCGATAGCGCCGATGCGACCCGCGTTGTTCCCAACCCCGGTTATACCGACCCCGCCGCGACGCAGCCTTCTGCCGAGCCCACCCGGGTTATGGGCTATGGTGACACGGCGCAGGATTCTTACGCTGCATCTTCGCAAGGCCCCTATAGCAACGCAGCTCCGGACCCGTTTGATTACGCGCCGCAGGATTCTTATGCCGCCTCGACGCCGAATCCCTATGATGACCTGCCGCAGAATCCCATTCCGCAGCCTCAGCAGACGACGTATATGCCTCGCACGGCGCAGCCTCGCTACGAGTCGCGCCAGCCGTATCGCGAGTACCCCAAGTCGATTCCGCAATATGGCGAGGACGAGGAGAAGAAGCCGTCGCGTTCGTCGAGCGTGATCAAGAAGATCCTCATCGTGCTGGCGATCTTCTTTGCGCTGTCGGTTGTGTTTGCCATCGTGTCGGGCATGCTCAACAAGCGAGGGAGTTCAACGGCCGATGCCACTGCCGAGCAAACTGAGTCCGCCTCGTCTAGCGCCGTCGATCTGAGCGATATCCCGGGGCAGTACTGGTCCAACGCCAAGAAGATCCTCAAGTCGCGCGGCGCCGATCTTTCGAATGCCGTGGTCCTGACTGATGATGGCTCAACGCCCGTCGTCGATGCCAACTGGGTCGTTACTTCTGCCTACTATAACGACAACGGCAACCTCGAAATTCAACTCACGCACAAGAACAGCTCGGGCAACTCGTCCGACGGCCAAAGCGGTACCGACAGTTCGAGCTCCAATACGCTGGAGGACTTGAGCAACAAGGCACAGGAGTTGGGAGACAAGGCGCAAGAGCTGGGCGACACGGCACAAAATCTGGGCGATACCGCGCAGAACTTGGGCGGCATGGCGACGGATGCCTGGAACGCCCTGCAAAACGGCATCTCGGGCGCGCAGGGAAACTAGCGGACGAGCGGAGCGGGGCTACAGCTGCTCGGCCGGACGCTCGGGCGAGCTAAAGCCCGAATCAAACGTGACGACGCATGAGACGTCGGGCCGGCGCTCGTGCACGATGCGCGTGACGAGCTCCAGCAGCTCCTCGTCGGATATGTCAAAGCCGTCGGGACGCACCAGGTCAAACGAAACGAACCCGTCGTGCTCGTGCAGGTCGTGGATGGAGAGCGCGGGATCGATCTGCATGACGCCGCGCTTGACCCAGCCGCGCAGGTCGTCGCCAGTGGTGGCGATGGGGTCGCAGTGCAGCGTGATATCGATGCCCATCTGGCGCTTGATGTCGTGCTCGATGGTGTCCAGAATCTCGTGGTGCTCAAATGCGTCGCCCTCGCCGGGCATCTCCACGTGGGCGCTGGCAAACTGACGACCGGGGCCGTAGTCGTGCACCATGAGGTCGTGCGTACCCAAGACCTGCGGATAGGACATGATCTTGTCGCGGATTGCCTGGACGAGCTTGGGGTCGGGCGCTTGCCCCAGCAACGGGCTGATGGCGTCACGCACTAGGCCCATGCCGCTGATGCAGATAAAGATGCCCACACCCAGGCCTGCCCAGCCATCGAGGTCAAAGCCGGTCGTCTGCGAAATAAACGCCGCCACCAAGACCGAGCCCGAGGTGATGACGTCGTTTTTGGAGTCCTGTGCCGTGGCGATGAGCGTCTCCGAGTCGATGCGATCGCCCAGCGTGCGGTTGAACGCTGCCATCCAGAGCTTAACGAGCATGGACAGAACAAGGGCGGCCATGGAGAGCGCCGAATACACGGTGGGGGAAGGCTTGATGATCTTAGTGACCGACTCGAGGATCAGATTGATGCCGACGGCGCAAACCAGGACGGCGACGAACAGGCCGGCTAGGTACTCATAGCGACCGTGGCCATAGGGGTGGCCTTCGTCTGCCGGGCGGCTGGCAAGGCGGAACCCGAGCAGGCTCACGATGTTGCTCGAGGCATCGGAGAGGTTGTTGAAAGCGTCGGCGATGAGGGAGACGGAGCCGGCGAGCAGGCCCGCGATGCCCTTGGCCAGGCACAGGGTGATGTTGAGGCCAATGCAGACGAGGCTTGCGGAAAAGCCCGCGTTGGTGCGGCAAGATGCATCGACCGGCTCGCTCTCGCTGCCGGGAACAAGCGTATGTACCAGCCGATTTACAAATAGCATAGCGGTCGTCCTCACAATCATGTTTAAGGGGATAGTGTAGCTCGCGCGGGGGCGCCGTGCACCGATGCTCAGAAAATGCAGCAATAGTCTGCTGGTGCTAACGAGCGAGCCTTCTCGTCTGCCTGGGTGGTCCATTTTGGGCCACATGGGTATGGGCATGTGCCTGCTTGCTCGACATACTTAATGTCGACAGCCCCTGTGCAAAGGAGGACGTTTCCATGGACGAGATGTTTGCCATTAAATGTCAAAACTGCGGCGGCCCTATGTACTCGCACCAGGCTAAGCGCAGCTTTGAGTGCGCCTATTGCGGCACGGTCGTTCCGTGGCAGGCGGACGTCGGAGAGCCCAAGAGCGCCCTGGGCATTCGCCATACGCCGCTGACGGTGGTGGATGGACTGCTCAAGCTCACGCATGTGTCGCAACTCGAGCGCCCGGAGGACCCGGACTGGTATTTCTTCAATTCGCACTGGCGCAATCAGTCGGTCCTGGAACATCTGCTGTGGGAGGATCGCGGCACGGCGCAGGAGTTCCAAGAGGCCACGCATGTGAGTATTCCTTGCCCCTTCTGTGGTGCGTCCTTTGAGGGCGAGTCGACCCAGCGCGTGTTTGAGTGCCCGTCCTGCGGCAACAAGATCGGCATTGCCGACCTGCTCAAGCCGGGGACGTTTAGCAAGCGTCTGACCATGGGCGTGGGTGCGGAGTATGTGCCGGATCAGGGTATTCCCTGCGAAATCTCGCCGCAGCAGGCACGTGCCAACGCGCTGCAGCTGGTGCGCCAGTACCCGGATGCCTTTGCCGGGCACGACGTGGAAGATGCGATCCAAAACGACATGATGCTCTTCTATTTCCCCATGGCGCTGGCGGACCTGCGCATGATGGCGAGCTTCCCGGGCAAGGGCCTGAGCAAGGAAACCCTGGTGTACTACGAGGTGCTCGACTGGGCATACCCCAGGGCCAACTACCTGGACGTTCGCCTTATGGGTATTCTGGAGCCGTGGGACTTTGGCAAGGTGGGGCCGTTCGATCCCGCCATGCAGGAAGGTGACTTCCGCGTCGTCTCCGTCGATGCGTCCACTAAGGACCAGGTGGTCATTGACAAGCTGGCGCTCGATATTGCGGGCAACGATGCCGCAGCAGCCCTGGGGCTCAATAAAAAGAGCATCCGCACGTGGGCACGCAAGGCCCGCAAGCACAAAGACGGTCTGGTGATGGTGCCGGTCTACTTTGTCGATCGCCCAGCAACGGACAGTCGCGACGGCGAGCAAGTGCGCATCGCTGTAAATGGCCAGACAGGTCGCGCGGCCGCAGTGGTGTTTAGCGACAAGCGCGAGACGCATATCGTGGCCCCGCTCAATCCGAGCCTGCATCTGTCCGGTGAAAGTACCGTGCACGCCACGCCTATCGAGGTCAAATACGTTAAATCGCCGTTCCTATACCAGATCGTGCGCCGCGGAGGCGGCGAGCAACCGCAGCAGGTGGCGGCCGCAGCCGAGGGCTCCTACCGAGAAGAAAAGCCCAAACGCAAGGGCTTGTTCGCCGCGATCTTTGGGAAGTAGGGGAGCGCGAGCTGCTGTCCAGTCGATTAACGGGAAGTGGATGTAAATAAACGGTGGAGCGGCTGCACAAGAGCCACCCCGCTGGGTAAAATCAAGTTGTGCCGCGGAACCCGCTCCTCAGCTAGTCACACTTCGGAAGCGCGGGCAACGCAGGTATTATCGTCTAAAGGGCCGGCTGCAACCGGCCCTTTTCTGTGGCAGCCAATGGGCCCACATCAGACGAAGGTCGCGTTTTTACCTGTCGGGTCACGCTTGCCAGCCACGGCTAGGATGTCGTCGCCGGCGTCCATGACCGGTATTGTTCCGTAGTGTGCGTCACAACCGTGAGTATGCCTGCGACGGCTGCGGCGGTGTCGGCCGTACTGTGCTGTTGCCCTTACGCCTCGACGTTCGTCGCTTCGTTGATGGCGCGGTACTCGGCGCTCAGCTCGCGTGCCAGCTCCTCCTTGCTTGGAAGATACGGCAGATATTTGGCGGCAAACACTTGGTCGTTGTCTTTGGGCAGCGTGTATTCGACAATCGAATTGCTTTTGTCTGCGCAGAGAACAATGCCTATGGGCGGGTTGTCGCCTTCATTCATGAGCTCGCGCGTGTAGTAGTTCACGTACATTTGCATCTGGCCCAAGTCCTGATGCGTGAGATCATCAGTCTTAAGGTCGATGAGAACGAAACAGCGCATCAGATAGTTGTAAAACACGAGGTCAATATAGAAGTGGCGCCCATCGAAGGTGATACGCTTTTGGCGCGCCTCAAAAGCGAAGCCGCGGCCAGGCTCTAGCAGAAACTTCTGGAGATGTGTGATGAGTGCCTGCTCTAGATCGCTCTCGCGAAACGCAGTATCGTCCGAGAAGCCTAAAAACTCCAGTACATATGGATCGCGAATGATGTCCTCGGGTCGACGAGCCGGGGCACTCTTTTGGATTTCCTGAGCGACGGTCTCTTTGTCCTTGCTGGCGAGTAGACGCTCGCGGAACATGGTGTTGATTTGGCGCTCGAGCTGGCGCGTGCTCCAGCGAGAGTCGGCGCATTCGTTCATGTACCAAGTGCGGGCTTCGGGATCGGAAATGCGCATCAACCTGCGGTAATGTGTCCAGCTCAATTCGGGACGCAGTGAGTCCCGAATTGGGAATACGAGATATAGCTGGCGCATTTTGCGCAGTTCCCTCGCCTCAAAGCCTTTGCCAAAATCCTTGGTAAGTCTGATTGCGAGGGCCTTGAGCGGCGCCTCTCCATACCTGGCGCGCTCTTCTCCGCCCTGCTCCTCAACAATGCTCTTGCCGATCTCCCAATACGCTTCGACCATCGCAAAGTTAACGGCGGTATAGGCCTTGTCGCGAGCGGCATTGAGAATCGAGGAAACCTGCTTGTAAAAACCTTCGGGCACAATTGCCATTTCTCCGCGGTTTACCAGTTCACCCATCACTGTCGCCAGCCTTCCTCTTGAGAAGTGCATCTATATTGCATTTAGTTTAAAGCCTCGCGCGGACACGAATCGCGATGCCTTCCGGGCGCCTTCGCGTGGCAGTTTGGGACGGCTAAAATGTGACCATAGAGGCAGTTTTAGCGAACCCCACGGGAGTGACGCGCATGGACAACAACACCTTGCTGTTTCAGGACAAAGGTTCGGGCAGGTTTAAAGACGTCAAGATCTACCCTAACCGTATCGAGGTGCTCAAGAAAGGCACGTTCGGTGGCAAGCATACCGAGACCGTTTACCTTAAGGACATCACGGGTGTCAACAGAATCAAAGGCCGCGACGTCTTCCTGCGCAACAGGCTGTTGACCGCTTGCGTTTTTAGTCTGAGTAGCCGTGCGAAGGCCCAGGAATTCGTGAACGCGTTGAACATGGTGATGTAGCCGACGTCGGCGTTCGGGCCAAGGTTAAAAACGGGGTGCAGAACGATATTCTGCACCCCTAATCGAGTTCATGCGCCCAAAGTTCAGCTGTCTTATTCGACAACGTCCTCAGCGTTTTCACGGTCGGTGGCAAGCATTGCCGCGCCGGCGACCGTTGTCGCCACGGCGGCGGCAGCGAGCCCGGCGGCAATGCCGGAGCCGTCGCCCGTGTTGGCGAGCTTTTCGCCCGAGCTCTTGCTCTTGTTGCCCTTACCGTTCTTGTTGGTGTTGCCTTCGTTGGAGCCCGTGCCACCGTCGGTGCCGGCACCGGCCGCGCTGCCCGAGGCCGCTACGGTAAAGCTTGCGGCTCCGTCGCTGGCGAGCGTGTAGTTCTGCGCCGCGTCGCCCAAGAGACCGTTCACACGCACCCAGTACGTTCCTGTGGCAAATGTTTCGCCCTCGGCCATTGCTGTGCCCGGAGCGCCGTTCGCGTCGTGCACAAACTCGAGCTGGGCCGTGCAGGCATCGTTTTCGAGCTTGCCCTCAAGCGATGCCGCAATCTTAGCACGCACATCCTCGCCGGCCTTAAGGCCTTCGAGCCCCTCAAAATGAGGCGTTAGCGCGCGCGGATCGATATCGATGGGCACGGAACCTTGCAGTCCCGTAACGGTCTCGTTGCCTAGGGCGTCGACATCCACGTATTCGATGGCAAATGCGCGGCCCGAGGCTGCCACGTTAAGAACGATATTGCTGTCGACGAGGCGGAAATGGCCCTCGCCAACGGTCTTGCCATCCTGGAGTGAGGCATCGCTCAGCGAGTCGCCATACGTCATGCGCATGCGGGTCGGGAGGCAGCACGAAACTGTCGGCTTGTGATCCGCGTTGTAATTGCGCTGGTAGATGCTCCGGGCTAGTGCCGCGTCAACAAAATCGGACGCGATGATGCCAATGTGCTTGAGGTAATCTGACTTTGTATCCTCGATGCCGCTGGGATTGATGTACGGGCTCTTATACAGATGCTCGTTGACTACTCGTGCCGAGGTAAAAGGATTGCCTCCGTGCGACAAGCCCGTGCAGCTGGTGTAGTTGATAGACCAGCAACGCTCCTGGACTTGCATCATGGCCCCGTCAGCGTCCTTGACGTCAACCGTGTTGCGCGCGCGTCCGGTCGTTTCCTTCAGCGCATTATCGACCCAGATAAGCTTGTCGGTTCCCGAGAGTTTGTACTTGTCCTGGGCGTATACCTTGGTGCAATAGGGTTCTTTGGTGCCGGCATCGTCGGTCTCCTCAAAGCCCCGCGCGTCTTGGACAAGACACATGGTAGTGCTGTCGGAGTGGGCCTTGGCCTTCTCGTCCCATTGGGTAAGGTCGAGGCCCCACGTGTGGCCGCTTACACTGTTGCCGGCGAGCCTAAATCGACGTAGCAGGACGATCTTTCCGCGCACCTTGCCTAGCGTGGGGACGCGGCTCGATGTGTAGAACAGCTCGGGGTTCTCGTCCAAAACCTTGGCGAAAGCCGTCGTAATACCCTCATCGGTGGCCTCGTCATTGCCGCGCGACACGAGCATGATGAGCGTCTCTGTCGGGTTTTCCTTCAAAAACGTTTTGAAGTAGCCTATGACATGGGAAAGATGCAAAAAGGTTCCGTCTTTTTTAAACAGATAGAAACCTCCGTGGTCGATGCCGGGGTCATCGCCCTTTCCGAGCCGGATGTCAAAATAGCGAATACCTTCGAGCAGCTGCGTGGGGATGTAATCCTGCTGGCATTTTACTTGCGAGGTTTGAGACTCGGTGTCGTTGTCCACGCTGCAGGTGCCCGAATCGTGCGTGCCCGGGATGCTCAGCTCGTCGAGGTACTTGGTGTCGTCGACGTGGCTCATCCAACATGGCCCATCGACGTAGCTGCTGTATGTGATCCAGTCGAGGCTGCTAACCGTGGCATTGGTCTTGCCCATGTCGTAACCGATAAGTTCGAGCTCCCACGGAATGCTCTCACTCTTATGGCAGATCTTGTTGTTGTCCTGGTCTTTGCCGTTCGATTCTATTGCCAGGTACTTAATGTCTTTTTTCTCGGTTTCTTTCTCGACCGTGCGGTCTCGGATGATATAGGCTCCGTTTGATTGACGCTCGAACGCAAAAGCGCGGCTGGGCTTGTTGTCATACTCTCCACTCCATACGTGGATGACCTTTCCATCTTTATCCGAGTCGCCGTCGACCGACCAAATGCTGTAGCCCGTCTTCTTGTGCTCTTCGAAATTGAGCAAGGTACGGATGGCATACCAGTTTGTATCGTCATTCTTGGTCGTTACGTTCTCAAGGATGAGCTTGCTGGACGTGCCGTCGTTAAACAGGTGGCAGACGTTGCCGCGAACGTTGCCGTCTTGGTTGACGCTCGCGGTGCGAAAATAGCCCGCGGGGCGAAGGCGAATGACGAACTTGTTGAGGCTGTCCGCTGGCCCGGTCGTGCCGTCCGCAAAGGCTGCCCGCGGGCTAATGCCCAATGCCGCGGTTTCGGGCAGGCTTGCCAGCGGTGACAGCGCTGCGAGTCCTAGGCCCAGCGTAAACGCTCGGCGACTGATGGCATGGTATTCGGTCATAACTCCTCCATTCGCAGGGTGCGGTTATGCGATAGTTTTGGTCACTATACTGCTCAGATGTTTAAAGATGCTGGTTTAATTGTCTGCGCGGCACAATAAATCGGCGGGCGGACGTGTTGGGGTGTTTGTCGTTTTCGTACTGTTGCTACATTTGGAGCGGTTCCGGCGTCCGGCATCCTCGCGTTCGTTGGCTACCGGCATAAGAAAGGGAGGGTCGGTTTACCGGCCCTCCCTGGGTACGAAGCGCTGGGGTACCGCCGCTTGTTAGCACTGCGCCCGTGTTTCCCGCTGCGCTCGCCAGTCGTTTAGCGCTTGATCTCGATATCCTCGAGCTTGACGTCCATGGCCTCGGTCTTTGCCTTGGCGATGTCGTCGGCAAACTCCAGTGACTTCATCATGGTCTCGACGGCGTCCTTGTGCTCCTCGACGTTGTCGATGCGCACATACACGCTGCCACCGTCAACGTCGGTGAAGTACTCGGTCGTCACGCCGCCCGAGTGCGTAAAGTAGGCGTTGCGCCAGGTCTTGCCGTTGTACTTAATGGGATCGCTCTCGGTCCATCCGGAGTTGGCCTTCCACTTTGCCTCGTAGTCGAACAGTTCATCGGCGTTCTTGTCAGAGTCGAAGACGGGGATGAAGCGATCGCTGGCGTGCTCGCTCTCGGTGAACTTAAACTGGGCCCTGTCGGCGGTGTCGCCTGCGACGTCGGTGATCTCGACGCCCTCGGGGACCTCGACCTTAAACCAAATGAAGTCGGTCCTCATATCCACGGCTGGCTTTTCTGCTCCACCGCCACCGCCACTTCCGGTAGCGCCGCCGCTGCCACCGCAGCCCACCAGGGCAACTGCGGCAAAGAGACTGATGCAGAGGGTGAGAATCGCAAAGGCCTTCTTTTTCATGGTCGTGTCCTCCTCGATCTGTAACCGCCCATGGATTACCTGTCTTTACTGTACGCGTGGACGGCTCGCTAGGGTGGGCCATGTGTCCCATTCTGAGGGCCGGATTTGCGCCGTTAAGTGGCAATATGTTCGGGCGCAAAAGAGGGGAGGGCTGGTGCTGTCGGCCCTCCCCGGGTTGGGCGCCCGTTGTTTTAATGGGGCGCATGTGCGCGGGTGCGCGTAGGCGCGTGCGGGTGTCCCGTTACTTGATCTCGATGCTCGAAATCTCGACTTCGCGTGCCTCGGAAACTGCCTCTTCCATGTCATCGGGGAACTCGATGGAGTTGAGGAGTGCCTCGGCTTCTTTCTTGTGCTGGTCGAAGTTCGAGATGAGGACGTAGACGCTTCCCGGCTCAACATCGGTAAAAAGCATGGTTGAGATGCCGCTGTTGTCCTCGTATGTTCCGACGAGCCACGTCCTGCCGTTATACTCGACGGACCCGCCATCCTTCCACTGGAACGTATCCCCCTTCTTTTCCGCCTGGTCGGCGTGGGATTCCTCGGCCGTCAGCGCTTTTTTCCAAACGGGGATAAAGCGATCGGCCGAGGCGTTCTCGTCTTCGGGGAAGGTGAGCTGGACCCTGTCGGCATTCTTGCCGGCAGAGTCGCTTACGCCGACGCCCTCGGGCATCTCGACCTTAAACCAGATGTAGTCGGTCTTCTTGGCGACGGGGGCCTTTTCCTTGCTCTCGCTCTTGGGGGCGCTGCCGCCGCCCGATGCGCTCCCGCCGCAGCCCACAAGGGCGAGCGCGGCAAAGAGGGCGATGCAAAGGGAAAGGATTGATAGGGTCTTTTTCATCATGGTGGCGTCCTCCTTGTCTGCTGATGACATCACGGCGCCGCATGCTGTTGGGGTACTGATTGCGCTGGCGGCGGATGTCTCTGTGTACTGTGCGACTTATGCCTCCGTTCATCGCTTGTGGCCGTTGCGCGGCCGTTCCCCAACGGGTTCCTTACTTATAGATATGCCCCAGCTTGTGCTGCTCGGGAGTCTCGAAAGGTGGGCCATGTGTCCCATGTTTGCGTTGGCATGGCCTATCGTGTGCCATAGAAATCCGCGATGGCCAGGTGCGCTGACGCTCGCGTACTTATGGGCTAGACTTAGCACCATTACGTGATCGATGCGGTCGGCCGGCGTCGGCCGCCCGACCGATATATATGACTTGAAGGTGCGTGTGCGTATGAGCCAAGAGATGATGGATAAAACCTGTCGCGGTTTTGCCGAGGCGCTGGCCGCGCGCGAGCCAGTTCCCGGTGGTGGCAGCGCGAGCGCTTTTGTGGGCGCGCTGGGCGCCTCGCTGTGCGGAATGGTTGCCCGCTACGGTGCGACCAATCCCGCGCTTGCTGATCGTGCGGATGACCTGACGCGTGCGTTTGCCCAGGCAGACGAGTTGGCGCAGGAGCTTGTGGGTCTGGTCGCCGAGGACGTTCGTGCGTACGGCCAGGTGTCCGCTGCGTACGGTATTCCGCGTGAGGACCCGGCCCGACCGGCTGCGATTCAGGATGCGCTGCATGTGGCCGCTATGCCGCCGTATCGCATTATGGATGCCTGCGGGCGCGCACTGGCGCTGCTCGAGGACATGGCCGACAAGGGTTCGCGTCAGCTGCTGTCCGATGTGGCGTGCGGCGCCGTATTCTGCCGCGCCGCCATGCAGGGCGCGAGCTTGACGCTCTTTGCGAACACCACGTCTATGAAGGATCGTGCACGCGCCGAGGAGCTCGAGACGGCGTGTGATGAGTTGCTCGACACATGGTTGCCGCGCGCCGATGCGCTGGCGCGCCGCGCCTCCGACGCTGCAAGAAAGAGGGGATAGCCATGGCTGAGCTACTGAAGGGTGCTCCCGTCGCCCGCGCTTTGACTGAGGAGCTCGCTGCCCGCTGCGCTGCGCTGCGCGAACGCGGTGTTGTTCCGACGCTTGCTATCGTGCGTGTGGGTGAACGCGAGGACGACCTATCCTACGAGCGCGGCGCCCTTAAACGCTGCGAAAAGGTTGGCATCGAGGCGCGTCGCGTGTTGCTTCCTGCCGGTGTTTCGCAAGACGAGCTGTTGACGGCCATCGAGGACATCAATGCCGACTCGGCTGTTCATGGCTGTCTGATGTTTCGCCCGCTGCCCGCCGGCCTTGACGAGAACGCCGTCGCCGCAGCGCTCGATCCCTCCAAGGACGTTGACTCCATGACGCCGGCTTCGCTGCTCACCACGCTTTCGGGGCGCGGCGAGGGTTTTGCCCCCTGCACAGCTGAAGCCGTGCTTGCTTTGCTGGATCATTACGGCGTTGAGCTGGACGGCGCCAAAGTTGCCGTGGTCGGACGCTCACTGGTAATTGGCCGCCCCGTTGCCGCCATGCTTACGGCGCGCAACGCAACCGTGACGACGTGCCATACGCATACGCGCGATCTTGCTGCCGAGTGCTGTGCTGCCGACATTGTGGTTGCCGCCGTTGGACGCGCGCGCACGATTGGCGCAGATGCGGTCCGCGAGGACCAGGCGATTATCGATGTTGGCATTAATTGGGACGAAGCCGCTGGCAAGCTGGTCGGCGACGTCGATTTTGATGCCGCGGAGCCGGTTGTTGGCGCAATCACCCCCGTGCCGGGTGGCGTGGGCGCCGTGACGACAGCAATTCTCGCCAAGCACGTGATCGAGGCGGCTGAGCGCGCGGTAAAATAGGCGTTTGGAGGCTGTTTAGGGGGTTGGTTAGATACCCCGTGGTCAAAAAATGCCAAATATGAGTACTGTTGCCAAGTTAGTCACATATGTTTGAGATCATTTTGGCTCTTTAGCGATAAGTAATATCGTTAAAGAGCCAATTTTATTGGACGTATGGGGAATTACTAGACTCAGTTTTTGGACAGGTGAGGATTCCCGGCGCCCGGAACAGTGCAATTTGCTGCCACTAAATTTGTGACAGTACTCATATTTGGCATTTTTTGACCACGGCGGCTGCCGAGGCCGTGGTTTCGCCCTTTCTGCGCCGAAGCGATACACTGTTGCCGTTTGATTTTTTCGCTCAAGGAGGATGCGCATGCCGTGCACAACGATTCTGGTCGGTAAAAACGCAAGCTACGACGGGTCGACCCTGGTCGCGCGTAACGAGGACTCGTCCAACGGGGTATTTGAGCCCAAGCGCATGCGCGTAGTGCATCCCGACGAGCAGCCGCGCGTCTACACGAGCGTCCTGAGCCACCTGACCGTTGAGCTGCCCGATAACCCCATGCGCTATACGAGCGTCCCCGATGTTGTTCCGGGCCACGGTATCTGGGCCGAGGCCGGTTTCAACGAGCTCAATGTTGGCATGTCCGCAACCGAGACGCTTACCACCAACGAGCGCGTCCGCGGCGCCGATCCGCTCGTGGACTACGTGCCCGCCAAGGGCAACGAGGGTGAGGACGGCTATGTGCCGGCGCAGCCCGGTGGCCTGGGCGAGGAGGACATGGTGACCCTGGTGCTGCCGTATGCCAAGTCCGCCCGCGACGGCGTGCGTATCTTGGGCGACCTGCTCGAGCGCTACGGCACTTACGAGAACAACGGCATCGCCTTTAGCGACGTGGACGAGATCTGGTGGCTCGAGACCATCGGCGGTCACCACTGGATCGCCAAGCGCGTGCCTGACGACGCCTATGTGACCATGCCCAACCAGCTGGGCATCGACAGCTTTGACCTGGATGACGCCGAGGGCGCCCAGGCCGACCATATGTGCTCCGCCGACCTGCGCGTCTGGATGGCCGAGTGGCATCTGGACCTGACGCTGGGCGTCGAGAGCGACGGCCCGGCTGCCGTCTTTAACCCGCGCGAGGCCTTTGGCTCGCACAGCGACAGCGACCATGTCTACAACACGCCGCGCGCCTGGTACATGCAGCGCTGCCTCAACCCCAGCGACGTGTGGGATGGCCCCGACGCCGACTACACGCCCGAGAGCGACGATATTCCCTGGAGCCGCGTGCCCGAGCGCAAGGTGACCATCGAGGACATCAAGTACGTGCTCTCGAGCCACTACCAGGGCACGGAGTACGACTGCTACGGCAGCAGGGGCACGCCCGCTACGCGTGGTGCCTATCGCCCCATCGGCATCAACCGCAACAGCCAGCTTGCCGTGTTGCAGCTGCGCCCCTATGCGCAGCCGGCCTACCGCGCCGTGCAGTGGATGGCCTTTGGTTCCAACTCGTTTAACGCGCTGGTTCCGCTGTACGCCAACGTCGAGACTATGCCCGAGTACTATGCCGACACGCAGGCTCGCGTGACGTCCGAAAACTTCTACTGGGCCAACCGCCTGATCGGCGCGCTGGCTGACGTCCGCTTCCATGAGTGCGGCCGCGCGGTCGAGGATTATCAGGAGAAGATCGGTGGCATGGGCCACAAGCAGATCCATGACGTCGACGCTGCCGTAGCCGCTCTGCCCGAGGTCGAGGTGCCTGCCGAGCTTGCACGCGCCAACGAGGCCTTTGCCGAGCGTGTTCGCGTGGAGACCGATGCCCTGCTGGGCAAGGTGCTTTACACCACGAGCTGCGCCATGAAGAACTCTTTCGCGATGAATGACAACGTGAGGTAGGGATTTCCCGTCGATCGAATAGCGCTAAAACGCTTTGTCGCTTTCGCTCAATCTTGGGTACAAGAACGCCAATGCAGTTGTTTGTGATTGGAGACAACCATGGTTATGAAACTCGATCAGCTTGTTAACGGCGCCATTAACGTGGGCTTTGGCGCTGCCGCCGTTGCTGTCGAAGGCGGCAAGAAGGTCCTCGACGACCTTAACACCAAAGGCGAGCAGGTCCGCAAGGACACCGCCACCCCCGATATCGCCCGCAGCGTGTCCGACATGTTCGAGCAGGCCGGTGGCACCATCTCCGATCTGACCGAGCGCTTGGGCATACAGGGCGAGACTGCGGCCCAGCGCGTGCTCGACGAGCTCATCCTTGCCCGCGTCCGCGTTATGACCGCCCCTGAGCGCACGGCCTTCCTAGCCCATGTGCGCGACATCGTCGATTCGGTCGAGGACAACGTGACCTCGGTGCCCGTCGAGTCCGTTGAGCCCGACAATGCGAAGGATACCGAAGAGGCCGAGTAGCAGCGCAGATGGCAGATTCCACCACCGATTACAACAAACTAGATCCCCTGGGTGACGAGGCGGCGGTTGTCGATGAGGTTGATGCCGCCGTCTCGGGCGCTCGCAAAAAGCCGCGCGCTGTCGATATGGTCCCCGAGGAGCCCGACGCGATGGCGCCGGACGAGGAATATCAGCTCACACCGGCGGGTCGTCGCGAACGCATTGGGCAGATTGTTCGCTTGGTCAAAAAGTACCGTGTGTGGGATAACCTCACGCCGG
>URAD01000004.1 GCA_900545745.1 uncultured Collinsella sp. | reverse complement strand
GAGACGGCGAGTTAGCCGGCAGGTCGGCATGTCAATCCTGGTCTAACAGAGCCTTTTTTAATCCCCGTCCCAGAATAATCATCTATGGTGACCGACCAGCTAAAAAGGCCCCGTCCCAAATTGGCTATTCTTTGATGCTGGCGATGAGGGCGTTGGCTTTGGTGGCGATGACGTTGTTGATGTCGGCCTGCAGCTCCTCGTAGGCCGCTATGGCTCGCTCGCCGGCGGGGGTGAGGGTGGATCCGCGGGCTCCGTCGCGCTCGATGAGCTTGCAGCCCAGCTGTCCTTCGGCCTCGTTCACAATGCGCCAGGCCTTGGAGTACGCCATGCCCATGCTCTTGGCGGCGCGGTTGAGCGAGTGCTCGCGGGCGATGCCCTGCAGCAGTAAGACGCAGCCGTGGCCGAACACGCCCGGCAGATCTTTGTCGCACGCTTGAATGACCAACTTTGCCGTCGTCTTGTACTCCATGTGCTCCACGTCTTCCCGCTAAAGTGTTTGCTGGGCAAACGCAAAGCCTGCGTCAAACCCTCGTGTGCTCTTCTTAAATCATGCATTGTAGCAGTCAAAGTGCGTTAAGATACTTCCCCAGTATTGGGCGCCCAAGGTTGGGCTGGGTCCTACGAGGCCTGCAGCCGACCGGTCGCATGGAAAAAGGAGAAACATGGCTACGTTCTTTCCCGGTGAGTCCCACACGTTTTCGGAGTATCTGCTGGTCCCTGGTTACTCGTCCTCGCAGTGCATCCCCAACAACGTCTCTCTTAAGACGCCGCTAACCCGCTTTAAGCGCGGTGAGAAGCCGGCAATCACCCTGAACATCCCCATGGTTTCCGCCATCATGCAGTCCGTCTCGGGCGTCGATATGGGTGTCGCGCTCGCTACCGAGGGTGGCCTGTCCTTCATTTACGGTTCTCAGAGTGCCGAGTCCGAGGCCGCTATGGTCAAGGCCGTCAAGGATCACAAGGCCGGCTTCGTTCAGTCCGATTCCACGCTGACCCCCGACATGACCATGGAGCAGGTCATCGAGCTCAAGGAGAAGACCGGTCACTCCACCATGCCGGTCACCGACGACGGCACTCCCAAGGGTAAGCTCCTGGGCATCGTCACCAGCCGTGACTATCGCCCCAGTCGCGATGACCACCAGACGAAGGTCTCCGAGTTCATGACCCCGCGTGAGCAGCTCATCGTGGGTGACAAGAACATCAGCCTCAAGGTTGCCAACGACGTCATCTGGGACAACAAGCTCAACGCCCTGCCCATCGTTGACGACAACGATCACCTCATGGGCATTGTCTTCCGCAAGGACTACGACAGCCACAAGACCAACCCCAACGAGCTGCTCGATAACGACAAGCGCTACATGGTTGGTGCCGGTATCAACACCCGCGACTATGCCGAGCGCGTGCCGCTGCTCATCGAGGCCGGTGCCGACGTCCTGTGCATCGACTCTTCCGAGGGCTTCAGCGAGTGGCAGAAGCGCACCATCGAGTGGATCCGCGCCAATTATGGCGAGGACGTCAAGGTCGGTGCCGGTAACGTCGTCGACGCCGAGGGCTTCCGCTTCCTGGCCGACTGCGGTGCCGACTTCATCAAGGTCGGAATCGGCGGCGGCTCCATCTGCATCACCCGCGAGACCAAGGGCATCGGCCGTGGCCAGGCCACCGCGCTGATCGACGTCTGCCGCGCCCGTGACGAGTACTACGAGGAGACCGGCGTCTACGTGCCCGTGTGCTCCGACGGCGGCATCGTCTACGACTACCACATGACGCTCGCCCTTGCCATGGGTGCAGACTTTATGATGCTGGGTCGTTACTTCGCCCGCTTTGACGAGAGCCCGACCGAGCGCGTCAACGTGAACGGTCAGTACATGAAGGAGTACTGGGGCGAGGGTTCTGCGCGTGCTCGCAACTGGCAGCGCTACGACCTGGGCGGCGCCGCGAAGCTTAGCTTCGTCGAGGGCGTCGACTCCTACGTTCCCTACGCCGGTTCCCTCAAGGACGGCGTGGGCGGCACGCTCTACAAGGTCAAGTCAACGATGTGCAACTGCGGCGCCCTCTCGATCCCCGAGCTCCAGGAAAAGGCACGCCTAACGCTGGTCAGCTCGACCTCGATCGTCGAAGGTGGCGCCCACGACGTAGTCGTCAAGGATTCCCAGCAGAGCGTTTCCTATCGATAAGCGGCTTTCCCAAGCACCGCACCTTGCCGTTCAAACCGTCGCTCGCGTACCAAAGTACGCGTCGCTCCTCTTTCACGGCAATCTGCGGCACTTGGAAAACCCGACCATGCTTGGGCGGGTGACAATTAGTGGTTGATTCAAAACCACGTTATTTAGATAAAGCGAGATGCCCGCAAGTCGCAGGCATCTCGCTTGTCGTATTTGCTATCATCAGTCAAGTTAACCTTAGGGTCGGGCGGCTTGGCTTTGTTCGCTACAAGTTCCGCACGCAAAGAAGAGGACTTAATGTGCTCTTCGTCTTGCGCAGGACTGTCCGCAGTAGCGAATAAAGCCAAGCCGCCCGACCCCAGCTAAGATTAAAGGAGCTGATATGTGCGATTGCACAGATCATAAGGACGAGATCCCTGCCTACGACGCGCAGGCCATCGAGTCCCGGTGGATGAAGGCCTGGGAGGACTCCAACCTCTTTGCCGTCGACACCGACGACAGCAAGCCCAAGAAGTACGTGCTCGAGATGTTCCCGTATCCGTCGGGCGACCTGCATATGGGCCACGCACGCAACTATACCATCGGCGATGCCATGGCCCGTCAGGCCCGCATGCGCGGCTACGACGTGCTGCACCCCATCGGCTTTGACGCCTTTGGCCTGCCTGCCGAGAACGCCGCCATCAAGCACAACACGCAGGCTGCCGCCTGGACGTATAAGAACATGGACCAGGCGCTCGCCACGATGAAGCGCATGGGCTTCTCCTACGATCTGGATCGCATGGTCAAGACCTGCAGCCCCGACTACTACCGCTGGGGTCAGTGGATCTTTGAGAAGCTGTGGGAAAAGGGCCTGGTCTATCGCAAGAAGAACCCGGTCAACTGGTGCCCCACCTGCAAGACCGTTCTGGCCAACGAGCAGGTCACCGAGGGCAAGTGCTGGCGCTGCGGCACCGAGCCCGAGAAGCGCGACCTTGAGCAGTGGTACTACAAGATTACCGAGTACTCTCAGGAGCTGCTCGACGACTTGGAGAAGCTCCCCGGCTGGCCTGAG
This sequence comes from uncultured Collinsella sp., assembly GCA_900545745.1. Classification (GTDB taxonomy): domain Bacteria; phylum Actinomycetota; class Coriobacteriia; order Coriobacteriales; family Coriobacteriaceae; genus Collinsella. The sequence continues at coordinate 84,648 of URAD01000004.1, read as the reverse complement.
CGCGTCAAGCAGATGCAGGCCAACTGGATCGGTCGCTCCGAGGGCGCCGAGGTCGACTTTACCCTGTGCGACAAGGACGGCGAGCCTATCGAGGGCGACGAGGGCAAGATCACCGTCTTCACCACGCGTGCCGATACCCTTTTTGGCGTTTCCTTCTTTGTCCTGGCTCCCGAGTACGCCGGCCTGCACGAGCTCGTCGAGGGCACGGAGTACGAGGAGGCCGTCACCAAGATCGTCGAGGACTCCAAGCACATCTCTGCCGTCGAGCGTGCCCAGGGCACCCTCGAGAAGCACGGTGCCTTCACGGGCCGCTATGTGGTAAACCCCGTCAACGGCGAGAAGGTCCCCGTGTGGGTTGCCGATTATGTCGTTGCCGACTACGGCACCGGCGCCGTTATGGCCGTTCCCTGTGGCGACCAGCGCGACTTTGAGTTTGCCCGTAAGTACGACCTGCCGATCGTGCCGATCATCCTGGACGATGACGATCGCGCTGCCGTCGAGGCCAGCGGCGAGACCATCGATACCTTCCATGCCGAGACCGTCGACTGGGATTGCGCCCACGCTGCCGAGGGCACGCTCGTCCAGTCCGGCAAGTACACCGGTATGCGCGGCGGCAAGCACTCCGAGGGCGAGGCTGCCATCGTGGCCGACCTCGAGGCCATGGGCTGCGGTCGTCGTAAGGTCGAGTTCCGCCTGCGCGACTGGCTCATCAGCCGCCAGCGCTATTGGGGCAACCCCATCCCGGCCATCCACTGCGAGCATTGCGGCATTGTGCCCGTGCCTGAGGATCAGCTGCCGGTGACGCTGCCCGAGAACCTGGACCTGGGCGCTGGCGAGACCCTTGCCGAGTGCAAGGAGTTCTACGAGACCACCTGCCCGGTCTGCGGCCGCCCGGCCAAGCGCGAGACCGATACCATGGACACCTTTACCTGCTCCAGCTGGTATTACCTGCGCTATACCGATCCGCACAACACCGAGCTGCCCTTCTCCCGCGAGGCCGCCGACCGTTGGATGCCCGTCGATAACTACATCGGCGGCATCGAGCACGCCATTCTGCACCTGCTCTACAGCCGCTTCTTTACCAAGGCACTGCGCGACCTGGGCCTGCTGAGTGTGGACGAGCCCTTCACCAACCTGCTGTGCCAGGGCATGGTCAAGGATGAGAACGGCGACACCATGTCCAAGTCCAAGGGCAACGTCGTGCCCCCGAGCTCGGTCATCGAACCCTACGGCGCCGACACCATGCGTTTGGCGATCCTGTTTATCGCTCCGCCCGAGAAGGACTTCGACTGGGATCCCAAGGCCGTTGAGGGCGCCAACCGCTTCATCAAGCGCGCCTGGCGTATCGTTTGGCAGCTCGTCCAGTCCAGCGATGCCAACGTGGCCTTCGACAAGTCCGCGCTCGACGAGGTCGCGATGAAGCTCTATCGCGAGCGTCACCGCACCATCGCCAAGTGCACCGAGGACTTCGATCGCGGCCAGTTCAACACCGCGATCTCGGCCGTCATGGAGCTCGTCAACGCGGCGAGCGCCTACCTCAACGCCACCGAGGGTGCCGTCCGCGACAAGGCGCTGTGCTACGGCGTGGCTAAGGATATCGTGAGCGTCCTTGCCCCCATCTGCCCGTTCTGGGCCGACGAGCTGTGGCACGAGGCGCTCGGCTGCGAGGGCAACGCCTACACCGCCGCCTGGCCCGAGTTCGACTTGGCCGAGTCCATCGAGGACACGGTGCAGATCGTCGTACAGGTGCTCGGCAAGGTTCGCGGCCGCGTCGACGTGGCCCGCGACGCCTCCAACGAGGAGATGCGGGCTGCCGCTGAGGAAGCCGTTGCCAAGTGGCTCGAGGGCAAGACGGTCGTCAAGGCCATCTGCGTGCCCGGCAAGCTGGTCAACCTGGTGGTTAAGTAAATACAGCTCGCATAGTTGACGCGTTTAAGACGAGGGACGATCCGGTTGGGTCGTCCCTCGTTTTTGCAGCCGCCTGTCTGGGTGTCTGCGGTCAATTGTCCTATTCTTGTGGAGAAGCTGTGCGCACGCTGACCTGCAGATTCGTACTGTGCTTGCACGTTTCCGCAGCTATTGGTATAGTTTGCTTGCTAATGAAGTTGTAATTGAAAGAAGTGGGGTTTCGGCCCCGCTTCTTTTTTGTATGGATGGAGGTGCCGCAATGGTCAAGACCAAGACCGAGCAGGCGATCATCGACGCGCTCGAGGCCGTCGCTCCCCAGCACGATATCGACATCGTCGACGTCGAGCTCGTGGGTGCCACCAAGGCCCCCTGCGTGCGCGTGCGTATCGAGGGTGCCGAGGGTCAGAGCCTGTCGCTCAACGATGTCACGGCCAACACCAAGTGGGTCGGCGATGTAATTGAGGAGCTCGACCCCATCTCTTCGAGCTATACGCTCGAGGTGTCGAGCCCGGGCATGGCGCGCCCGCTACGCCGCCCGTGCGACTTTGCCCGCTTTGTGGGCGAGAACTGCGAGCTCACCTCCACCGCCACCGAGGGTCGTCGCAAGTACGCCGGCAAGATTGCCGCCGCCACCGAGACGAACGTGACCCTTGAGCTCGAGGGCGGCGAGTCCGTTACCCTCGATTTCTCTGATGTTAAAAAGTGCAAGTTGAAGCCCACCTACGACTTCAAGCCCGCGAAGGAAGGAAAGTAAGATGGCAGCATCCGACATGATGTCCGCCCTGATGGAGCTTTGCCAGGAGAAGCACATCGACCAGCTCTACCTGATCGACCGCCTGGAGCAGTCGCTCGCCAAGAGCTATGCCGAGATCCTGCATCTTGAGTGGGGCGCCAAGGTGACCATCGACCGCACCACCGGCAAGATCTACGTCTACCGCCTGGAGCCGATCGACGATTCCATGGACGAGGAGGGCAACTTCACCGAGTTCGAGGAGATCGACGTCACCCCCAAGAACACGAGCCGCATCGCCGCCCAGCACGCCAAGGCCGAGATCAACGCCATCGTGCGCAACTCCGCCCGCGAGCAGATCTACGAGGAGTTCTCCGGCCGCATCGGTGACCTCATCAGCGGTACCGTGCTGCAGTCCACGCCCGACTTCACGATCGTCAAGATTCGCGAGGGCGTCGAGGCCGAGCTTCCACACTTCGACCAGCGCCGTTACGAGAACGAGCGCAACGAGCGTCCGATGGGCGAGCGCTACCTGCACAACCAGCACATCAAGGCCGTGATCATCGACGTTCGCGACCCCAACTCCAACCTGCAGCCGGTTCGTGGCGAGCACAGCCGTCCGCCGATTGTCATCTCCCGTACCCACCCCGAGCTCATGCGTCGTCTGTTTGAGCAGGAGGTGCCCGAGATCTATGAGGGCACCGTCCAGATCAAGTCGATCGCCCGCGAGCCCGGCCAGCGCTCCAAGGTCGCCGTTCACTCGCTCGACGACCGTTTGGATCCCGTGGGCGCCTGCGTCGGCCCCAAGGGCAGCCGTGTCCGCGCTGTCGTGGGCGAGCTCCGTGGCGAGCGCGTCGACGTCATCCTGTGGGATGCCGATCCTGCCGTCTACGTCGCCAACGCCCTGTCGCCCGCTAAGGTCACCCGCGTCCTCATCGACGAGGAGAAGGCCTACGCCGGCGTCATCGTGCCCGACGACCAGTTGTCCCTCGCCATCGGCAAGGAGGGCCAGAACGCCCGCCTCGCCGCGCGCCTGACCGGCTGGCACATCGACATCAAGTCCGAGACGCTTGCCGCCGACATCCTCAAGAACGTTCCCGTTCACGAGGAGCCCGCCGCCGACCTGATCGGTGACGAGGAGGACGAGGACGTCCGCCGCTGCGAGTACGTGTCCGAGGACGGCATCCAGTGCCGCAACCAGGCTCGTCCCGGCTCCCGATTCTGCGGTGTCCACGACACCGACGCCTTCGATGATGCGGAGGACCTGATCTAGCGCGCGCTTGCGCCGGGCGGGTCCCGGCGCGTCTCCCACGCTCGTTCAGTCTCTAGGCACCCAAGGTGCCAGAAAGGGTAGGTGAAGTCATATGGCAAAAGTCCGTGTGTCCACCCTGGCCAAAGAGTTCGGCATGACCTCCAAGGAACTGATGGGTCATCTCGCCGATATGAAGATTCCCGCTAAGTCCGCTTCCTCCACCTTGGAGGACGCTTATGTCGCCATGGTCCGCAAGCAGCTCGCCTCGGTGATCGAGGCCCGCGCCCAGGAAGTCGAGGCCGCCAAGCAGGCCGAGGAGCAGGCGGCTGCCGCCGAGGAGGCCGCTCGCGCCGCCGAGGCCGAGCGCGAGCGCATCGCCGCCGAGAAGGCCCGCGAGGAGGAGCGTCGCCAGTTTGCTGCAGCCCAGGCTGCCGAGGAGGCTGCCCGCGCCGAGGCCGAGGCCAAGAAGAAGGCCGAGCAGGAGCGCCTTGCCCGCGAGAAGGAGGAGGCTGCCCGCGAGGCCCAGCGCCGCGCCGTTCCCGCTTCCGACTCCGGTTCGCGTTTCCGTTCGCTGCTCGACCAGATCGCCGCACAGGAGACCGTGCTCAAGGAGAAGAAGGACGCCGAGGACAAGGCCAAGGCCGAGCGCGCCGCCGAGCGCGGTAACCGTCGTGGCGGCAACAACGACCGCCGCGGTGGCCGTCGTAACGATCGCAACGCTTCCGACAACAACTCCGAGCGCAACGCCTCCGAGAGCCGTCCGCACAGCCATCGCACCAACGCCAGCAACAACGTCGCTGCCGGCATGGACTTCCCCAACCCCGACAAGCAGGGCAAGGGCAAGAAGCGCAAGGGCGGTCACAACAACGAAGAGGACCACTACAGCCGCATGGCTCGCGAGGCCGAGGAGTACAGCCGCGAGAAGGTGCTCGAGGAGGCTCGTGCCGCCGTCGAGGAGGCCTCTCGCGAGTCCACCGGTCGCCGCAAGAAGCGCAAGGAGAAGCGCGAGCGCGAGGCTGCCAAGGCTCAGGAGGAGCGCAAGATAGAGGAGGCGCTGGCCCAGGGCGTGAACCCCGAGGACCTCGACGCCATCAAGGTCTCCCAGGGCGTTACCGTTCAGGAACTTGCCGAGGCGCTCGACGTTCCGGCCAACGACATCATCAAGCGCCTGTTCCTGCTGGGTACTCCGCTCACGATGACGCAGTCCATGTCCGACGACCTTGTCGAGCTCGTTGCCGACGACCTGGGCCGTCAGATCAAGATCATCACCCCCGAGGAGGAGAACACCTTCTCGTTCTACGACGATCCCGCCGACCTCAAGCCGCGCGCCCCGGTCGTCACCGTCATGGGCCACGTCGACCATGGCAAGACGTCGCTGCTCGACGCCATCCGTCACACCGGCGTTGCTGCCGGCGAGGCGGGCGGCATTACGCAGGCCATCGGCGCTTCGCAGGTCATGATCAACGACCGCAAGATCACCTTCATCGATACCCCGGGCCACGCCACCTTTACGGCTATGCGTGCCCGTGGCGCCAAGGTGACCGACATCGTCATTCTGATCGTGGCTGCCGACGACGGCGTCATGCCCCAGACCGTCGAGTCGATCAACCACGCCAAGGCCGCCGGCGTACCCATCGTCGTCGCCGTCAACAAGATCGATAAGCCGGGCGCCAACCCCGACCGTGTGCGTCAGGAGCTCACCGAGTACGGCGTCATCCCCGAGGAGTGGGGCGGACAGAACATGTTCGTCAACATCTCGGCTAAGCAGAAGATCGGTATCGACGAACTTCTGGAGACCGTGCTGCTCCAGGCCGACGTGCTCGAGCTCAAGGCCAACCCGGACACCTTTGCCTCCGGCAACGTCCTCGAGGCCAAGCTCGACAAGGGCCGCGGCTCGGTCGCTACCGTGCTCGTGACCCGCGGTACCCTGCACGTGGGCGATACGCTGGTCGCCGGCCTTACCTACGGCCGCGTCCGCGCCATGCTCGACCCCAAGGGCCGCGCCGTCACCGAGGCCGGTCCCTCCGACGCCGTCGAGATTTTGGGCCTGCAGTCCGTGCCCAACGCCGGCGACGAGTTCCGCGTGTTCGAGGACGAGCGCGAGGCACGCGCCCTGGCCGACGAGCGTTCGCTGAAGGCCCGTATCGAGGAGCAGAGCCGCGTCAAGCACGTCACGCTCGAGAACCTCTTCGAGACCATCGCCGACGCCGAGGTCAAGGAGCTCAACCTGATCATCAAGGCCGACGTCCAGGGTTCCATCGAAGCTCTTCAGGACTCGCTCGACAAGATGGATCAGTCCGAGGTTCGTATCAACACGATCCACTCCGCCGTTGGCGCCATCAACGAGACCGACGTCGTCCTGGCCGACGCCTCCAACGCCATCATCATCGGCTTTGGCGTCCGTCCCGACGGTAAGGCTCGCTCCGCCGCCGAGCGCGAGGGCGTCGAGATCCGTTGCTACGACGTCATCTACAAGTGCCTCGAGGAGCTCGACGCCGCCCGTATCGGCATGCTCAAGCCCACCGAGGTCGAGGTCGCCACGGGTACCGCGACCGTCCTGGACACCTTCAAGGTGCCCAAAGTCGGTATCGCCGCCGGTGTCCGCGTCGAGGAGGGCGAGATCGCCGCGACCGATTCCGTGCGTCTGGTGCGCGACGGCATCGTGGTCTTCAACGGCAAGATCGCCTCGATGCGCCACTACAAGGACGAGGCCAAGAGCCTCAAGAGCGGTTCCGAGGGCGGTATTGGCCTGGAGAACTTCCAGGACATCAAGCCCGGTGACCAGATCGAGGGTTACCGTATCGACCAGGTTGCCCGTACCGAGTAGGGGGTAGCGCTATGAAGCAAACGCAGGCAACCCGCCGACTGGGCGAGCAGCTTCGCGAGAAGCTCGGTTATATCCTGCTCTTTGAGGTTTCCGATCCGCGTCTCGACCTGGTTACTTTGACCGCGGTCGAAGTCGCGGTGGACCGTTCGTTCGCGCGCGTGTACGTGTCGTGCGATGCGAGCCGCTACGACGAGGTCATGGAGGCGCTCGCTAGCGCTAAGGGCCGTATTCGCAGCCTGTTGGCTCGCTCGCTCGATTGGCGCGTCACGCCCGAGCTCGATTTTCGCATCGATCGCTCGACCGATGAGGCCGAGCGCATCACGCGTGCGCTGGAAAACGTTCCCGCCACGCTTGCGATCGAAAAGGACGAGGACGGCTATCCGATAGCGGATGCCGCCCAGGAGGCAGCTTTAGATGACTAATTCCGCCGACCTCGCCTCGTGCGAGTCTGCAGATATTCAGCGACGCATCCTCGAGCTCATCGAGGGTGCGTCCTCCATTGCGATTTCGGGACATACTTCTCCCGATGGCGACGCCTTGGGCTCCGTATTGGGTCTGGGCCTTTCGCTCATGAAGTTTTTCCCCAACAAGGACATTGCGCTGCTGCTGGCAGACGATGACCCGGTTCCGCGTATCTACCGCTTTATGGAAGGCTCCGATCGCCTGGTGCCGGCATCTGCGTACGCCGGCAATCCTGACCTGTTCATCTCGGTGGACGTACCGGTCGTCGAGCGCCTCAATAATTCTGCCGAGGTGCTTCGTCGCTCCAAGCATGTGGTGTGCTTCGATCATCATCCGGCGCGCGAGGAGTTTGCCGAGCTCAGTCTGAGGCGCGTCGATGCCGCGGCCTGCGCCATGATCATCGACCGTTTCTTGGACAATTGCGGCATTGTCGCACGTGATGGCGTCGCGACCTGCTTGCTGTGCGGCTTGGTGACCGATACCGGCCGTTTTCAGTACCAAAACGCCGATGCCGCCGCGTTCCATGCGGCCTCGCGCCTGGTGGCGCACGGTGCCGATCCGGCGCGCGTTGCGCTCGAGGTCTATCAGAGCATGCGCGTTGAGTTTTTGCACCTCAAGTCCATTGTCATGGGTCGCATTAAGACGGTCGCGCATGGGCGCGTGGCGTATAGCTATGCCTACCAGAGCGACCTTGAGGCCTGCGGTGTCACCTCGGACGAGTGCGACGGCCTGGTCGATGTGGTGCGTTCGGTGATGGGCGTCGAGGTTTGCATGTTCTTAAAGGGCATTGAGGGCGATACCAAGGTGCGTGGCAACCTGCGCTCCAAGGGCGACCTCGATGTGTCCGAGATTGCTGCCAACTTTGGCGGTGGCGGGCATCATGCTGCCGCCGGTTTCTCCAACAACGGAACGATTCGCGAGACGCTCGCCGTGGCACTTCCCATGCTGGCCGAGCTGGTGGGGGAGGATCCCGCTTCGGTGACCGTCGAGCTCTAACTAATTGGATGGTACATGGCTCGTCGAACGCCTTCTCAATTGAATATGCTGCTCGCCGTCGATAAGCCGGTGGGCTGCACGTCCCACGATGTGGTCTCGCAATGCCGACGCGCCCTCCATGAGCGGCGCGTCGGCCATGCCGGTACGCTCGACCCCATGGCATCCGGCGTCATGGTGGTGGGCGTGGGCCAGGCGACCCGTCTGCTGGGCATGCTAACCCTCGATACCAAAAGTTATGTCGCCGACATTTCGTTTGGTGTCGAGACCAATACCGATGACGCGGAGGGCGAGGCCGTCCGCGCGGTGCCCGTTGCCCCCGAGCTGCGCAATCTCGCTTACGCCCGTGAGCAGCTGGCCGCTATGCTTGGCCCGCTGATGCAGGTGCCGCCGGCGTTTTCGGCTATCTCGGTCAATGGCGTTCGCGCCTACAAGTCTGCTCGCGCGGGTAATGCGGTGGACCTACCTCCGCGCCCCGTCGAGGTCTATGCCGCCGACCTGATCGCCGTGGGCGGCGAAGGTGATACATGTGTGTGGACGGTGGCGTTCTCGGTGAGCAAGGGCACCTATATCCGTGCGCTCGCTCGCGACCTGGGCCGTGCTTGTGATAGCGCCGCGCATATTTCCGCGCTTCGTCGCACCGCATCCGGTGTTGTTTCCATTGGCGCCTGTCATGCGGTGGAGGAGCTTTCTCCCGAGTCCGCCGCTGGCTTTGCCCTGGATCCCATTGCAGCCCTGGGCGCCACGCGTGTTGACTTGCCGGGCAATCTTGCCGACGACCTGCTCTGCGGCCGACGCATTCCCGTTGAGCGTGCGCTTGCCGATTTCGATGCCTCGAAGGCGCCGTTTGCGTTGGTGCTCGATGGGGGGCTCAAGGCGCTCGCCCGCATTGAGGGTGGCCGCTTTGTCATGGAGCACGTGTTTCCGCAGGCCATCGGCGGTGTTCGATGATGCTGGCCGCTCGCGAGCTCGCGCGTATCTTTTTCGCCGGCGAGTCGGAAGAGGCTCGCATCGTTACTGCCGATGTGTTTGATAAGTGTGAGCACCTGGGTGCCGCATCGATTGCCATCGGCGTGTTCGATGGCGTGCACCGTGGACACCAGGAGCTCATTGCGGCGCTTGTCCGTGATGCCCGTGCCCATGGCTGCAAGGCGGTCGTAGTTACCTTCGATCCCGACCCGGACGTCGTGGTGAGCCCTTCGCCCGCTCAAAAATTGATGACGACGGCCGACCGTCTGCATGCCCTGGCTCAAACTGGGGTCGATGCGGTGGTGGCCGTTCCCTTTACGCCTGAGGTTGCGGCGCTTGACCATGTTGCTTTTCTCTCGCTGGTGTCGCGTCTGGTCGACATTCGCTCGATTCGCGTTGGCAGTGACTTTAGGCTGGGTCGTGGCGGTGCTTCTGGTGTTGACGAGATGCGCGCCTGGGGTGCCGAGCGCGGCGTTGACGTATACGGGCACGACTTGCTTTGCGAGGGCGGTGAGGCCATTTGCGCCACCCGCATTCGTCATGAGCTGGGACAGGGCCATGTGGAGCTTGCTGCTGAGTTACTCGGCCGTCCGTATATGGTGCGTGGCGGTGTTATTCGCGGCCGTCACGAGGGCTCTGGCATGGGCTTTCCCACGGCAAACCTGCAGGTTCCCGACGGTATTCAGGTGCCAGCCGATGGCGTGTATGAGGGTCTGGTGCTGGTCGATGACACCGCGTGGCCCGCTGCCGTGAACGTCGGCCTGCCGCCAACGTATGCCGACGATGCGGCATCTGCGCATCTCGAGGCTAACTTAATTGGATATACGGGAGACCTGTACGGCGCTTCTGTTTCGCTGGCGTTTACGCGCTGGCTGCGTCCCTCGCGCGTGTTCGATTCGCTGGATGAGTTGATCGCGACCGTCGAGGGTAATATCGAGGACATTCGTCACAACTTGGGTGAGCAGGGGGTGAGCATTCGTGATTAGCGATGAGGATAAAGATCAGGTACGCGCTGCGTCCGACCTGGTTGCTATCGTGCAGGAAACGGTCGAGCTCAAGCCCCGCGGCCATGAGTTTTGGGGATGCTGCCCCTTCCATGGCGAAAAGACGCCGTCCTTCCACATTATCCCCGCCACGCAGGTGTGGCATTGCTTTGGCTGCGGCGAGGGTGGCGACGTTTTCACGTATATCATGAAGCGCGAGAACCTGAGCTTTCCCGAGTCAATCCGTTACTTGGCCGACCGTGCCGGCATTGAGCTGCACGATACCGGCGCTTATCGCGAGCGCGGTACCAAGCGTGCCCGCATCTACGATTTGTGCGCCGAGACCGCCCAGTTCTATCACACCATGCTTATGCGCGGTAAGGACGGCCGTCCGCGCGAGTACTTTGCCAGCCGCGGCATGGGCGGCGACGTCTGCCGCCGCTACTGTCTGGGCTTTGCGCCGGGCCGTAACGCGCTGGTGTCACACCTGTCCCAGGCGGGTTTTACTCCGCAGGAGATGATCGATGCCAACGTTGCCGTGAGCCGCGGGCGCGGACAGCTCGCCGACCGCTTTTACGATCGCGTGATGTTTCCCATCTTTGACGAGCAGGGTCACAACATTGCCTTTGGCGGTCGCATTATGGGCGACGGCCAGCCTAAGTATCTCAACACCGCCGAGACGAGTGTGTTCCATAAAAAGCGAAACCTCTACGGCTTTAATTGGGCCAAGGAGTATATCGTCGCGCAGGATACCGCCATCGTGGTGGAGGGATATACCGACTGCATCGCCTGCTGGGAGGCGGGGATTAAAAACGTTGTTGCTACGCTGGGCACCGCGCTCACGGAGCATCACGTCAAGACGCTCACACGTTTTGCCAAGCGCATTGTGTATATGTTCGATGGCGACGCCGCCGGTCAAAAGGCCGCCCGTCGCGCGATTCAGTTTATCGAGCAGGATTCGATGGATCTGCGCTGCGTGGTGCTACCCGACGGCAACGATCCCATGGAGTTCATCACGGCGCATGGTGGCGAGGCACTGCAGGTGCGCATCGACGCTGCCGAGCCGCTTATGGACTTTGTTTACCGTTCGCTGCAGGAGTCGAGCGACATCACCACGCCGGGCGGTCGCGCCAAGGCGCTGGAAGATGCGCTGACGCTTATCTATCCGCTGCGCGATAGCTATATGATCGACACGTACTTTATCCAGATTGCCGACCTGTTGGGTTTGGATCTGGAGACCGTGCGTGCGAGTTCGGGTCGCGTGTTTCGCGATTTCGCCAAGCGCGAAGATGCCGAGCGTCGTCGCGAGCAGAATTACGAGCGCCAGCGGGCGCAGGCCGAGCGCTCTGGAAATGCGGGCGGTCGGGCATCGGGTTCTCGCGATGCCGGTCGCGGTGCTTGGGCATCGGGCGCTACGCCGCCGGTGTCCGCGCCGGTCGAAGAAGAGCCGTACGACTACGTCCCGCTCGATGCCTACGGTGCCGCTCCCGTGGAGGTCGTCGACGACCTGCCGCCGATCGATGTGCCTGATGGTATGGGCGCTGTGCCTGTGCCTGATGGTTCGAACGCACTGGCTGCGGCGGCGCCGATGGTTTTGACCGATCTAGAGCGCAAGTCCTTGGCAGGGGAGCGCGAGCTGCTGACCATGCTCACGAGCTACCCCGACCTGTTCCGCACGTATGCCGACCGCATCTGCTCCATCGAGTGGGTTGACCCACGTCACGAGTCCATCGCATGGGCCGTTCTGGCAACGCCGCCGGGAACCGATCCTGCAGCCTGCATGGATGCGGCGCGCTCAGTGTGTCCAGATGCGGCAACGCTTGTGAGTGCCGGGCGCATCTCGGCGACGAGCAAGCACCCCACTGAGACGAACATCGTGTTTATGCTCGATACGCTCGAGCTCTACACCATCAAGCGCCGCATGCGTGCCGCACAGGCCAAGCTGCGACAGGACCGTTCGCTCGATGATGAGGCCCGTCGCGCGCTGACCGTGCAGGCCGCGCAGGATTCGCAGCGTCAACGCGAGCTGCAAAAGTCGATCGGCGGCGTGGCGGACCCGTTCCGTTTGATTGGTTTGGAGACCGCAGGAACCGAACAGGCCTAGATGTTGTGGTCAACCAGCGTATTCTCGCCTATATCCAGTCCTCTTTTTGGGTATAGACGTCAATGTGTGTGCTAAAGTATTGAGTCCTGTGGACTATGAAGGGAGAATCTGTGCCAAAAAAGACTGAGAGCACGGGTACTGGGCTGGAATCCTACGTTGCAAAGCTCATGGGCAACGGCTCAAACAGGACTTCGGTAACCGAGGACGAGATTCAGGTCGCCCTGAAGGATATCGATGTTTCTGACGAGCAGCTCACTGCGGTGTATTCCGCGCTGCGCAACAGCGGCATCCAGATTATCTCCGCGAGCGGTAACGACGACGCCCCCATGGACGTCGACGATGACGATAACGATACCGATACCGACGATTTCGATGACGACGACGAGCACGATTCCGGCTCGCTCGACGATCATGAGCTCAAGATGGCCCGTCAGGCCGATGCCGAGATGGGTTCTTCCAAGAGCAAGAAGAAGCGCACCGTGCGCACGTCCCGTTCACGCTCCCGCGTGCGTGGCATCGATGCCTCCACGGTGATGCTGACCGGCGATCCGGTTCGTATGTACCTCAAAGAGATCGGCAAGGTCGACCTGCTGACCGCCTCCGAAGAGGTCGATCTGGCCATGAAGATCGAGGCCGGTCTTGAGGCCACCGAGAAGCTCGAGGCCGCCGATGCCGGTGAGCTCGAGCTCACGCGTGCCGAGATGCGTCGTCTTACGCGCATTGAGAACGTCGGCCTCGAAGCTAAGCAGGCACTCATCAGCGCAAACCTGCGTCTGGTCGTCTCCATCGCCAAACGCTATGTCGGCCGCGGCATGCTGTTCCTTGACCTGATCCAGGAGGGCAACCTCGGTCTGATCCGCGCCGTTGAGAAGTTCGACTACCAGAAGGGCTTTAAGTTCTCCACGTACGCCACGTGGTGGATCCGTCAGGCCATTACGCGCGCCATTGCCGATCAGGCCCGTACCATCCGTATTCCCGTGCATATGGTCGAGACCATCAACAAGCTCGTCCGCGTGCAGCGCCAGCTCCTTCAGGACCTGGGTCGCGACCCGACCCCTGAGGAGATCGGTGCCGAGATGGACATGAGCGCCGACCGCGTCCGCGAGATCCAGAAGATTTCGCAGGAGCCCGTGTCGCTCGAGACCCCCATCGGCGAGGAAGAGGATTCCCAGCTGGGCGACTTCATCGAGGACTCCCAGGCTATCGTTCCGCCCGATGCGGCCAGCTTCTCCATGCTGCAAGAGCAGCTCACCCAGGTGCTCGACTCGCTTGCCGATCGTGAGCGCAAGGTTATCGAGCTGCGCTTTGGCCTTGTCGACGGGCATCCCCGCACGCTCGAGGAAGTCGGCCGCGAGTTTGGCGTCACGCGCGAGCGTATCCGCCAGATCGAGTCCAAGACCTTGGCCAAGCTCCGCCACCCGAGCCGCAGCAGCAAGCTCAAAGACTATATCGAAAGCTAGTCAAGCAAGAAGCGCCCTCAAGCACATCCGCTTGGGGGCGCTTTCATGTGGTCATTGGGGACGTCCCCAATGACTAGGTCGGAAAAAATCTCAAAAAAGTTCTTGCCCTAAGCTGATTCGTCCGTATAATAAACTTCGTTGCTTGAGAGCACGCACCTATTCCTCGGTAGCTCAATGGTAGAGCACGCGGCTGTTAACCGCGCTGTTGTAGGTTCGAGTCCTACCCGGGGAGCCAGAATTTCTCAGCCCATTCCGCTGGGCTTTTAAATTCCTCGGTAGCTCAATGGTAGAGCACGCGGCTGTTAACCGCGCTGTTGTAGGTTCGAGTCCTACCCGGGGAGCCAGGTTGTAAAACCCGTCGCTTATGCGGCGGGTTTTTTCATGCCGCGACCACTTGACTCGAACGTTGCCATATCAACATTTCGTGTCGAGGATGTAATCCCGCGACCCACCACCTCAACATGGCGCGGTCGTTGTAGAATATTGCAATGATTGCTCCCACGACATGGTGCCGCGAGCACCAGATAAGGAGATTCTTGTGTCTGAGACCATTAACGGCAGCCTGAGCGTCTCGAACGACGTTATTGCCGATATTGCCGGTTATGCCGCGATGACGTGCTATGGCGTCGTCGGTATGGCTGAGCAGCTCCAGGGCGCCGAGAGCGTGCGCCTGCTTGCCGGTCAGCGCCTCCGCAAGGGCGTGCTTGTCTCCGCCGACGAGAACGGCCTTACGGTCGATCTTCACGTCGTGCTCGAGAACGGCGTCAACATGAAGTCCGTCTGCCACAATCTTTCGAGCTCCGTTGCCTTCACTCTGCAGGAGATCGCCCAGATCGATCCCGCCAGCCTTAAGATCGGCATCCACATCGACGCGCTCAAGAGCCGTCTGAACTAGCATCCGAAAACGGAGATTCAAATACCCATGATTGCAAAGACCATTCGCACCTGTTTTCCGATCGCTGCGGCTGCCGTTTCCGACAAGGCCGAGGAGATCAACAAGCTCAACGTCTTCCCCGTACCCGATGGCGATACCGGCACCAACATGTCGCTCACGCTCGCCTCGGTGACCAAGGAGCTTTCTGCTCTTCCTGCCGATGCCGACATGGAAGCCATCGCCGGCGCCATCACCCACGGCTCCCTGATGGGTGCCCGCGGCAACTCCGGCGTCATCACCTCGCAGATTCTGCGCGGTGTGGCCGAGGGCCTCGTCTCTGCCGATGAGCCTATTACGGCTGCCAACATCGCCTTTGCCTTCCGTCGCGCCGTCAAGGTTGCCTTCCAGGCTGTCCGCAAGCCCATCGAGGGCACGATCCTCACGGTCCTGCGCGATGTCTCGACCAAGGCAGACGAGTGCGAGAAGAAGAAGTTCTCGGCCGAGGATGCGCTCGACGCCATCGTCGTCGAGGCATATCAGTCCGTCGCTCGCACGCCCGACCTGCTGCCCGTTCTGAAGGAGAACGGCGTGGTTGACTCCGGCGCCTTCGGCTTTGCTATTTTCCTTGAGAACTTTGTTGCCGCCGCGCTTGGCCGCAGCACCGTTGTCGAGGATTTCTCCGCCACGTTTGATTCTGCTGGCTCTGCCCGCGACGCGGCCCTTGGTCGCGTTGAGATCGAGGCCAACGACGATTGGGAGGGCTCGGAGTTCCGCTACTGCAACGAGTTCCTCTTTAAGGCCGACGCCCCGTTTGACGAGGACGAGTGCCTTAAGTTCTTGGGCTCCATGGGCGACTGCGAGCTGCTCGTGGGTGCCTACCCCGATTACAAGATCCATGTGCACTCCAACACCCCCAACCTGGTGCTCGAGCACATGCTGCAGCTTGGTCAGATCTACGAGGTCTTTATCCACAACATGGAGATGGAGGCCCACGACCGTACCGCTAAGATTCACGAGGACCGGGAAAAGGCCGCCGAGCCCGCCAAGGCGCTGGGCTTTGTTGCCGTTGCCGCCGGTTCTGGCGAGGCCGACATCCTTAAGTCCCTCGGCGTCGACGTGATCGTGTCGGGTGGTCAGACCATGAACCCCTCGACTGCAGACCTGCTGGGCGCGGTGGACCAGGTCAACGCGACCTCGGTCATCATTCTGCCCAACAACGGCAACATCCGCATGGCTGCCGAGGCTGCCGCTTCTGCCTGCACGGACAAGAAGGTTGCCGTCGTTCCCACCAAGACCGTCCCGCAGGCCTTCTCCGCGCTGTTCGCGGTCCTGCCCGATTCCGAGCTCGAGGATGCCGTCGCCGCCATGGTCGACGCCATCAGCGAGGTCCGCGATGGCGAGGTCACCCGCGCCGTGCGCGACTCCAGTGCCTCTGACGGTTCTCCGATTCACTCCGGTGACGTCATGGGTATCATCGCCGGCTCCATCGACGTGGTCGGCTCCGACGTGAAGCAGGTCACGCTCGACTGCATCAACCGCATGCAGGAGGAAGAGGAGGGCGACGCGCTGACGATTCTGGCCGGCGAGGAGCTGTCCGATGAGGCCTTCCAGGAGATCGTCGACGCCATCGAGGAAGCTCAGCCCGACTTGGAGATTGACGCCCATCGTGGCGAGCAGCCGCTCTATCCCGTGATCTTCTCGATCGAGTAGGCATCTGCCCATGTCCGAGCTCTGCTCCGTGCCGCGCGTCTCGGAGCGCTTTGCCCAGAGCAATGCGCTCGACGAGGATATCGCGCGACTCAAATATGTTTCGGGTAAACGTGAGGAGGCCCTTCGCCGTCTGGGAATTAGGACGGTGGAGGACCTCCTTCTCCATATCCCTCATCGATACCTCGACTTTACCCGTTCGTGGTCCATCGAGATGGCGCCCATCGGTACCGTGTGCACCATCATCGCCACGGTCGACCGCATCGTCCAAAAGCAGCCGCGTCCGCGCATGCAGGTGACCGAGGTATCGCTGGTGGACGAGACGGGCGTGTTGCAGGTCGCCTTTTTCCGCCAGCCCTGGATTGCCCAGCAGCTTAAACAGGGCGACCGCCTGGCCGTGATGGGCAAGGTCGAGTTTGCCTACGGTTTTAAGCAGATGGCCTCGCCGCACTTTGAAAAGCTCGATGACGGGCGTGCTGCGGGCACCATCCTGCCGGTCCATTACGTGAGCGATGGCGTGAGCCAGGCGTGGATGCGCCGCATCGTAAGCGGCGCGCTCGAGGTCGTCGGCAATCCGTTCGATCCGATTCCCGCGCCGCTGCGCGCAAAGCGGAAGCTCATGAGCAATGCCCGCGCGTTGCGTTCGATCCACTTTCCATCGAGTATGGCAGAGCGCGATATCGCGCGCGCACGGCTTGCCTACGAGGAGTGCCTCTACCTGCAGCTGGCGCTTCGCCTGCGCAACGTCGGCGGCCTGTTCGATGTGGTTCCCTATGCCCACACCGCGGGCGAGCACCTGGCCGCGCTTAAGCAAGCCCTGCCGTTTTCGCTGAGCGACGAGCAGGAGACCGCGTTCCAAGATATCCTGCGCGATATGTGCGATGGTGGGCGCGTGATGAACCGCCTGCTGCTGGGCGATGTCGGTACCGGTAAGACCGCCGTTGCCGCCTGCGCTCTGGCTGTGGCTGCCGATAGCGGTACGCAGGCCTGCGTTATGGCGCCCACGGGCGTGTTGGCGCGCCAATATGCCGATAAGACCGGCCCTCTGCTCTCGCAGGCGGGCATGTCCTGGGCGCTTCTGACGGGTGCCACGCCGGCCTCAGAGCGCGAGCAGATCCATGCCCAGCTTGAATCGGGCGAGCTCGACGTCCTCTTTGGAACCCACGCGGTGCTTTCGGATAACGTTGCGTTCAATCATCTGTCGCTTGTCGTCATCGACGAGCAGCACCGGTTTGGCGTTGGCCAACGCAACGCCCTACGCGCGAAGGGCCCCGGTGCGGACCTGCTCGTTATGACGGCGACACCGATCCCGCGTACGCTGGCGCTTTCGGTCTACGGCGATCTGGACACGAGTATCATCCGCCATCGGCCCGTCCCTGGCGCTGGCGTGACGACACGCGTGCTCACCGAGTCGAGCCGCGACCTCGCCTATGGCGCCATCCGCGAGGCGCATGAAAAGGGTCAGCAGGCCTACGTGATTTGCCCGCTCGTGGAGCCGAGTGACTCGGCCGATGAGCTGGAAGACGTGCCCGGTATTGCTCGCGACGACGAGGGCCGCGTAACCGTCCCCGTGCCACTGCACGATACGGCAACCGAGCTCGACCGCCTGCGTCTGGCGTTGCCGGGTCTTGCCATCGAGCGCCTTCACGGCCGCATGCCGGCGGGGGAGAAGGACCAGGTTATCGATGCCTTCAAGCGTGGCGAGATTGACGTGCTCGTCTCGACTACGGTGGTCGAGGTGGGCGTCGACGTGCCTAACGCCACCGTCATGGTCATCGAGAACGGCGAGCGCTTTGGTTTGGCTGCCCTGCACCAGCTGCGCGGTCGCGTGGGCCGTGGCAGCGTGTTGGGCACGTGCCTGGTCATGACGCACTCCAAGGGCAACGGCGGCGCATCGGCGGCACAAGACCGTCTCCAGTCGCTCGAAAAGACCTCGGACGGCTTTACGCTCGCCCAGATGGACCTGCGCCTGCGCCATGAAGGCGAGATCCTGGGTTATCGCCAGCATGGTGGTGTGACCCTGCGCTTTGTCGACCTGGATGCCGACGAGGAGCTGATCGAGTGGGCCCATTTGGACGCGGTCGAGCTCTTGCGGTATGCTTGCAACCTTGACTCTGTGGCGACGCGTCCCTTGCGCGACGCGGTCGCCATGCGTTATCGACATATCTTTAAGGAGGTCAGCGGAGGATGAGAATCATCGGCGGCGAATGGCGCGGTCGTAAGATCGAGGAGCCCCGTGGTCGCGATGTCACCCGCCCCACGACTGATCGCGTACGCGAGGCGTGCGCATCTATGGTCATGTCGGCATTCGACTTCGATCTGGACGAGGTCCGTGTGCTGGACGCCTTTGGCGGCTCCGGTGCCTTAGGGTTAGAGATGCTCTCTCGTGGGGCTCGCTCGCTCACGACGTTCGAGATCGATCGCAACGCCGCGCGGCTCATTACCAAGAATATCGAGTCGCTCTGCCGTGACCGTGCGCGTTGGCGCGTGGTCACGGGCGACATGCTGGCGAGTGCCTCGCGCGGTCGTGTACCGGGAGGTCCCTTTGATTTGGTCCTGCTCGACCCGCCCTATGCTTTTGGTGCCGAGCCGGTCGAGGAGCTGCTGCAGGACCTGGCCCAGCAGGGTTTGCTTGCACCTGGCGCTTTTGCCCTGTTTGAGCATGCCGCCGCCGATGCGGGCGCGCATCCGGCAGACTTTGAGACTGTACGTGAGAAGCGCTACGGCATTACCTCGGTCGACCTGCTCCGTTGGGTCGGCGATGACGATGGTGAGGGCGATAGCGCCGGCACCGATGCTGACAACAATGATGCCACGACGTTTCAGGAGGACGCCCATGAATGACACCATCAACCGCGTGATCGTCCCGGGCACTTTTGATCCCATCACGTTTGGCCATATCGATGTGATCCGCCGCGCCCGCCGCATCTTTCCTAGCGTGATCGTCGCTGTTGCCGAGTCGCAGGGTAAAAACGGCGTGGGCACCACGTTTATGCTCGATGAGCGCGTGGCGCTGGCCCGCGAGGCGCTCGGTAATATCGACGGCGTCGAAGTCCTGCCCTTTACCGGCCTCTTGGTCGACTTCGCTCGCGAGCAGGGGGCGGGGGCCGTGGTCAAGGGCCTGCGCGCCATGACCGACTTTGAGTACGAGCTGCAGCAGGCTGACCTCAACTACCGCCTGGATAACGAGCTGGAGTCCATCTTTGTCATGAGTGCGCCGCAGTACGGCTATATCTCGAGCTCGGTGGTACGCCAGATTGCGTCGCTCGGCAGCGATGTGTCGACGTTTGTCCCACCCAACGTGGTCGAAGCGCTCAGACATCGCTTTTCGTGACGTTTTTTATTGCCTGGTGGCATGTGGTAAACTAGCACGATGATATGTTACCTATGAAAGGAGACCGGATGCCGGGCGAGAATTTTCCTGGCGATAGGATCGTCAGCTTGGTCGATGAGCTCGAAGGGCTGATCGAGGAAGCCAAGCCGCCTTTCGGCAAGAACGCTCAGTTCAAGGTCATCGACGCCGACGTGTTCTTCAACATCCTCGACGAGATCCGCATGAGCTATCCCGAGGAGTGGCAGAAGTCCCGCCGTATCCTTAAGGAGCGCGAGGAGCTTATGGCTTCCGCCGCCGCCCAGGCCGATTCCATCATCGCCGACGCTCAGCAGCAGGCCCTCACCATTGCCGGTGAGCAGGAGATCGTCCGCCTTGCGCAGCAGCAGGCCGACGACATCCGCGATCGTGCCCAGCAGTACGAGCGCGAGACGCGTTATGCTGCCGAGGACTACGCAGAGCAGGTCTTTACGCACCTGGAGGAGAACCTCAAGAGCCTGACCGGCACCGTTACCCGTTGCCGTCAGCAGCTCAACGAGGGTGCCGCCCAGCAGAATGGTCAGTGGTAATGGCTGAGTTCCCGAGCGTTACCGTCGATCTTTCCGAGCAGCTCGAGTTTCCTGGAGATTCGTATCCGCTGACCGGTAAGGTCGATGTCGCCACCTACACGGTGGGCGAGAAGGAGTACCAGCTACAGGACGGCATCGACTACGACGTTGTCTTTACCAATGCCGGTACCGGTGTCTTGCTCACGGGCATGGTCCGCGCGCACGCCACCGGCGAGTGCGACCGTTGCCTGGAGCCCGCCTCGTTTGATATCGCCGGCGAGATCGAGGAGTTTTATCTCTTTGAGGAGCCCGAGGATCCCGAGGCCTACGAAGACGGCTACGAGCTCCTGGGCGAGGATCGCATCGTCGATCTGGGAGAGCCCATCAACGACGCGGTCGTCATGGACACGCCGTTCGTTGTCCTGTGCAAGCCCGATTGCCGCGGCCTTTGCCCCACTTGCGGTTGCAATCTCAACGTCGAGCAATGCGATTGCGCCGCCCAGGCAGAGGCAGAATGGGCCGCTGCCACGGAAAATCCATTTGCAGCATTGAAGAATCTCAAGCTCGATGAGTAAAACTGTGGTAGTATCGCTACTTGCGCGTAATCGCCACACTGGATAGTTCATAAGGAAGGTCACTATGCCCGTACCTAAACAAAAGCAGGGTCGTATCCGCACTCACACCCGTCGTTCCGCCAACATGAAGATCTCGGCTGCGGCTCAGTCCACGTGCCCCCGTTGCGGCGCTGTTAAGCTTCCGCACCACGTGTGCCCCAGCTGCGGTTTCTACAAGGACCGCGAGGTTATCGTTACCGAGTAACGGTATACTCTAGATGCGATGCCGTTCCAAATGGAACCACAATGGCCGGCTCAATGAGTCGGCCATTTTTGTATAAGGAGCATGTATATGAGTAACGTTCGCGTTTGTGTAGACGTTGTGGGCGGAGACGAGAAACCTCAGGTTGTTCTCGATGGTATCGAGGCTGCGCTTGCCGCCGATCCCGATATCGAGGTCTTGGCAGCTGGCCCCGCCGAAATCGTCAATCCCTTTGCCGCCTCCCATGCGCGCGTCGAGGCCCTGGAGGCACCCGACGTTATCGCCATGGATGACGATCCCATTCGCGCCGTGATGACCAAACGCAAGTCTTCGATCGTGCTGTCGTGCCGCGCCATCAAGAAGGGAAATGCGGACGCGTTTTTCTCCGCCGGCTCCACCGGTGCCATGACCGCCGCCGCCACCGCCTATGTGACGCCGTTTAGGTATCAGGCCGAAGGCAAGAAGCAGCCGGTGCGCCCCTGTCTGACCAATGCGCTGCCCAATCGCGCCGGCGGTCTGACGGTGCTGTGCGACATGGGTGCCAACCCCGATGTGGAGGTCGATGACATGGTGCGTTTTGCCCAGATGGGTAGCGCCTATGCCCGCGTCGTCCTGGGCATCGAGCATCCTCGCGTGGGCCTGCTTGCCAACGGCACCGAGGATGAGAAGGGCTCCAACTTTACCAAGGCCTGTTTCCCTGCTATGAAGGCCGCCGTTCCCGGCTTTGTTGGTAACTGCGAGGGCACCGACCTCACCTCAGGTAACTTCGATGTCGTCGTTGCCGATGGCATGTCGGGTAATATCGCTCTCAAAGCTACCGAGGGCGCTGCCAAGTTTTTGCTGCAGGAGCTCAAGGGCGCCTTTATGGCCTCGCTCGGCACCAAGATCGCCGCGCTGCTCATTAAAAAGCAGATGCGCGAGATTAAGGCCAAGCTCTCTGGCGACGCCAAGGGCGGCGCGATTCTTCTGGGCCTGCGCGGCGTGGTCCTGATCGGCCATGGCGCCACCTCAGTCGAGGCTGTCAAAAACGGTACGCTCGCGGCGGCCGAAGCCGTGCGCGCCGGGCTGGTTGAGAATGTCGCCAACTCTATGGACGGTATCGTTTTATAAGAGCGAGTTAGGGCGCTGTTATGTGCTTCGCGGCGCACGTCGTGGGGTAGAATCAGAACCGTGTCTTGGTACCGCCCGGGCGGTACCATTCTTTTGGTATTCATGCACTATGAGAGGAAGCGCTATGGACCGCTCCGAAATCTTCGACAAGATCGCCGAGGTCGCTGCTGACGTTCTGGGCGTCGATGTTGCCGAAATTAGCGAGGAGACCACCTTTGACGACCTCGATGCCAACTCGCTCGAGCGCCTGCAGCTGGTTACGGCTATCGAGGACGAGTTCAACCTCGAGATCGATGACGAGACTCTGCTCTCGCTCAACTCTGTCGCCGACGCCGTCGACGCCATCGAAAACGCCAGGGAGGCCTAGGTCTTGGCTTTGTCTGAACGTCTTATGCGCGCCCAGGAAATCTTGGGCCACGAGTTCAACAATAAGGTGCTGCTGCGCGCGGCGCTTACGCATCCCTCGGCAGTCGAGGGCCAGCCGGTTTCTGCCAGCTATGAGCGCCTTGAGTTCTTGGGCGATTCCATTTTGGGCGCTGTGGTCGCACGCTCCCTGTTTGAGTCCTATCCGGAGTTTGACGAGGGCAAGCTCACGCGCCTGAAGGTGTCGCTTGTCTCGGGCGCTACGCTGTCCGAGGTTTCTCACGAGCTGGGCATTGACGACATCATCATCTTTGGTGCCTCCGAGACCGGTACCGGTGCGCGCGGCCTGCATTCGGCGCTCGAGAACGTCTACGAGTCGCTCGTGGGCGCGCTGTACCTGGATGCCGGCTGGGATGCGGCGGCGGAGTTCATTCACCGTACACTTAAGCCGCATTTGGCTTCCGAGCGTGCCGAGCATCCTGCGAACCCCAAGTCGTTTTTGCAGGAGTGCGTGCAAGCCGACGGTCACGAACCTCCGGCGTACAAGCTCGTTGGCTCCGAGGGCCCGGCGCATGCGCCCACCTTTACCGCTGTGGTTTTGATCGATGGTATTCGCCAGGGTCGCGGTTCCGGTTCCTCTAAGAAGGAAGCCGAGGGAGCCGCCGCGCTTGAGGCGCTCGACCGTATGGGTTACACCACCAACGGCGTGATTCTCAATAAGAAGCACGTGTAAGCGAGGAACCGTGTATCTCAAGTCCCTCACGCTCAAAGGGTTCAAGTCGTTTGCCGACCGCGCCCATATGACGTTTGAGCCGGGCCTGACCGTCATCGTCGGTCCCAACGGCTCGGGAAAATCGAACATCTCCGACTCCATCCTGTGGGTCCTGGGCGAGCAGAGCGCCAAGCAGTTGCGCGGCCAGGCCATGGAGGATGTCATCTTCTCGGGCTCGTCAGCGCGCAAGCCGGTGGGTGTCGCCGAGGTCACGCTTGTGCTCGATAACTCGGACCATATGCTGCCCGTCGATTTTGACGAGGTCGCCATCACCCGTCGTATGTATCGCTCGGGCGAAAGCGAGTACCTCATCAACTCGAGCCCGTGCCGCCTGATGGACATTCAGGACATCTTGCACGATTCGGGCCTGGGCAAGGATACGCATTCCATCATCAGCCAGGGCAAGCTCGACGCCATTTTGCAGAGCCGCCCCGAGGAGCGCCGCGCCCTCATCGAGGAGGCCGCCGGCATCTCCAAGCACAAGCGCCGCAAGGAGCGTGCGCTCAAAAAGATTAAGTCGATGGACGAGCACCTGACGCGTGCCCGCGACATCAATAAGGAAATCGCCCGTCAGCTGCGACCGCTGGAGCGTCAGGTCGATCGTGCGCGCAAGTACAAAGAGCTGTCCTCGCGCGCGAACGAGCTTACGCAGATGCTGGCCGTCGATGAGCTGCGTTCGCTGCAGTCGCAGTGGAACGACCTGGAGAGCCGCTCCAAGGAGGGCGCGGCCGAGCTTGAGCTTGCGCAGTACCGCTTGGGCGAAAAGGAGCGCGAGCTCGAGAAGCTCCAGGTCATGCTCGAGGAAAAGGGCCTGTTTGTGGGCGACCTGGGCGAGCAACGCCGCCATATGCAAGATGTGGTCGGCCGCATTAACTCCGACATGCGCCTGCTCGAGGAAAAGGGCCACAACATGGTGTCGCGCCTGTCTGACATGCGCGGTCAGATTTCGAGCTCCGAGCATCAGCGTCGTCGCGTGGTCGAGGAGCTTGAGGACGCGCGTGCGCAGCTTGAGGAAGTGACCGGTGCGCATATGCAGGCCCAGGAGGACGTTGACGCCGCTGGTCCTGCCGCCGCCGAGCTCCACGAGCGGCGCGTGGCGCTCGACAATCAGATTTCGAAGCTTACGCGCGAACAACGCGATGTGCAGCGCGTAGCCGATAACGCCGCGCTCGAGCTCGCCAAGGTGAAGGATTCCTTGAGCAATGCCGAGGTCGAGGACAACATGTATGCCTCGCGCCTGGAGCAGATCGATGAACAGCTCGAGGAGGTCACGGCCTCGCTCGAGAGCCGTCGCGACCGCGCCGAGGAGCTTGAAGGCGCTCTTGAGGAAGCGCGCCAGGCCCAGGCCGATGCGCGTGAGGCCACCGAGACGGCACGCGCGGCCCTGAAGGACCTGCGTAATCGTGAGAGTGAGGCGCGCAACAAGCTGTCCGAGGTGCGCTCGGAGCTTGCCAGCCAAAAGAAACTCGATGCCCGCATGGCCGACAGCTCGCCGCTCGTGAGCCGTCTGGTGGGTGCGCTGGGCGACGATGTCTCGGGTCGTCTGGGCGACGTGCTCGAGGCCCCGCGCGAGCTTGAGGGCCTGGTTGAGCAATTGCTCGCCGGCGATATCGATGCGCTGCTGTTTGATGACGCCGCCACGCTTGAGCGTGCCGGTCGTGCGGCTCTGGACCAAAAGAAGGCCTCGGGCGAAGCACTGCTGGTGGCGCGCGACGTGAGCGGCTCTACCGCCGCTGAGGGCGCTGCCGGTACCCGTCTGGTTGATCGTCTGTCCGTGCGCGCAGGCTACGGTCCCGTCGTCGAGGCGCTGCTCGGCGGCTATTACGTCGTTGACGATCTTGCTGCCGCGCTGTCGGCGCCGGTCGTTGAAGGCGTGACTTACGTGACCCCCGATGGCGCCCGCGTCGCCTGCGGCGGCCTGGTGCGCGTGGGGCTTGATGCCGGCGAGGCTTTGGGTGCCTTGGAGCGCAAGCGCCGCATCCGTGAGCTCGAGGGCCTGGAACCCGATCTGGCTGCCATCTTTGAGCATGCTTCGGACCAAGTCGTCGAGGCCAACGTTGCCGTCGAGGAGGCCCGTGCCGCCGAGGGCGATGCCGCCGGTGAGATCGCCCGTCTTGAGGGCGAGCGCCGCTCGCTGCTCTCCGAGATCGGCCGCTTGGAGCAAAGCGCCAACAATGCCGAGGTCGAGCGCGTGCGCATCTCCAAGCGCCGCGAGCAGGCTGCCGAGGCCGTTCGTGCCGCGCGCCCGCGCGTTGACGAGCTCACCCGTTCGCGTGACGAGGCGCGTGCACAGGCAAGCGACCTGGGCCTCCAGATTGCCGAGGCCAACGATGAGCTCGATCGCGTTCGCCGTGACGATTCCGAGGCCGCCGGTAAGCTCGCCGATGCCAAGGTGCGCCTGGCCCAGACGAGCGAGCGCCTGCGTTCGCTGAAGGGCCGCGTGCCCGACCTTGAGCATCGTCTTGAGGGCATCGACCGTCGTATCCGCGGAACACGCCAGGCTTCGCGCTCGCTCGAGCTGCTGCGCCTGCGCGTCGACCCCATGCACGAACGCTATTCGGCCCTGTTGGAACGCGCGTCGGATTGGGCAGCGCGCCTGCGTGACCAGGCCTCTCTGGAGGAGGCGGACTCCGCTTCGCTCAAGAAGACCATCGAGGATGCCAAGGCAGAGGTTGCCCGCGCTAAGGAGCGAGTCGATACCGCCTCCGCCGCGCAAAACGAGTTCAAGGTCGCGCGTGGCAAGCTCGAGGTGCAGGTAGAGGCCGCCATTAAGGCCATTACCGCCGATGGCACCACGGTACTCGAGGAAGCGCTCATGCTTCCGGTGCCCACGGACCGCGATGCCGCCGAGCGCGAACTCAACCAGCTTGTGCGCCAGATCAACAACCTTGGTCCCGTTAACCAAGTTGCCATGGAGGAGTACGAGCAGCTCAAGCGCCGCGCCGATTACATCGAGGAGCAGCTGGCCGATCTGGAGAGCGCGCGCAAGGCGCTCACCAAGATCACCGTGGCTATCGACCGTAAGATGCGCAAGGCGTTCCTGGTGACGTTTGAGAAGGTCGATGCGAACTTCCGCGAGATCTTCGCCATGCTCTTCCCGGGCGGTCAGGCTCATCTGGAGATGACCGATCCCGAGCATCCTGCCGAGACGGGTATCGAGGTCGTGGCGCAGCCGCGCGGCAAGCGCATCACCAAGATGATGCTCATGTCGGGCGGCGAGAAGAGCCTGACGGCGCTCGCCCTGCTCTTTGCTGTGTACCGCACGCGCACGGTGCCGTTCTATGTGCTGGACGAGGTCGAGGCGGCACTCGATGACGCCAACCTGTCCAAGCTTATCGGCGCACTCGACGTGTTGCGTTCCGATACGCAGCTCTTGGTTATCTCGCATCAGCGCCGTACTATGGAGGACGCTGACGTCCTCTACGGCGTCTCGATGCAAGCCGACGGCGTCAGTCGCGTCGTCTCGCAAAAACTCGATCGCGAAACCGGAAAGGTCGTGAATGCATAATGGGATTCTTCGATGCTCTCTCGCGCGGACTTGAGCGCAGCCGCGAGGCCCTCAACGAGGTCTTCTACTTTGGCGGCGAGGTCGACGAGGATTTTTGGGAGGACCTGGAGGACACCCTCGTCATGGGTGACATGGGCGCCGAGGTCGCTATCAAGGTCTCCGATGACCTGCGCGATGCCGCGGCCAAGAAGAACCTCAAGACCGCTCCGCAGCTTCGCCGTGCCCTGGCCGAGCAGCTCGAGCAGCACTTTGTGCCCATCGAGCGCGATCCGTTTTCCGATACGCCGAGCTGCGTGCTGTTTGTGGGCATTAACGGTGCCGGCAAGACCACGACGGTCGGTAAGATCGCGAGCGCCATGGCCGCCCGCGGCAAGAACGTCGTGATCGGTTCGGCCGATACCTTCCGTGCTGCCGCTATCGAGCAGCTCGATGTGTGGGGCCAGCGCGCTGGCGTCCCCGTCATCAAGCGCGACCGCGGCTCCGACCCGGCAAGTGTTTGCTACGACGTGCTCGACGAGGCCGACAAGCGCGGCAGCGACCTGGTGCTTATCGATACCGCCGGCCGTCTGCACACGAGCCCTGAGCTCATGCGCGAGCTTGCCAAGGTGGTTAACGTGACGCGTAAGCGCGCCGCCAATATGGCCGCCGGTCCCATGCTGGTTTCGGTCGTGCTTGTGATCGACGCCGCGACGGGCCAAAACGGTCTGAACCAGGCGCTCGAGTTTAACGAGGCGCTGGGCCTGGACGGTATTATCATGACTAAGCTCGACGGCACGGCTAAGGGCGGTATCGCCATGGCCGTGGCCGAGAAGCTCAAGCTCCCGATCCTTCGCGTTGGCGTGGGTGAGCAGGTCGATGACCTGCAGGAGTTCAATGCCAAAGATTTCTGCCGCGCCCTGGTGGGCGAGTCCAATTAAGGAGTGACTAGTGTTTGATTCCCTGAGCGATCGCCTCAACGATACATTTGACCGCCTGCGCGGCAAGGGCAAGCTGACCGAGGCCGATATTACTTCGGCCATGCGCGATATTCGCATGGCGCTGCTCGAGGCCGACGTTAACTTCAAGGTCGTCAAGGAGTTCGTCGCCAAGACCAAGGAGCGCTGCATGACCGCCGAGGTCATGGAGTCGCTCTCTCCGGCGCAAAACGTCGTCAAGATTGTGCTCGACGAGCTTACCGAGATGCTCGGCTCCACCGAGAGCAAGCTTGTCTTTAGCAACCGTATTCCCAATGTCATCATGCTTGTGGGTCTGCAGGGCTCCGGTAAGACCACGGCTGCCGTAAAGCTGGCCTACCTGCTCAAGAAGCAGGGTCGCTCGCCGTTGCTCGCTGCGTGCGACGTCTACCGTCCCGCTGCTGCCGACCAGCTGGCCACGCTCGGCGGCGAGATCGGCGTGCCGGTCTTCCGCGGTGACGGCGAGCACCCGGTCGATATCGCCAAGGGCGCCATCCAGGAGGCCGTCGACCACCTGCGCGACGTGGTCATCGTCGATACCGCCGGTCGTCTGCAGATCGACGAGCAGATGATGCAGGAGGCCGTGGACATCAAGAAGGCCGTTAAGCCCGATCAGGTGCTGATGGTCGTCGATGCCATGACCGGCCAGGATATCGTCAACGTCGTCTCGACCTTTGCCGAGCGCACCGACTTTGACGGCGTGATCATCTCCAAGCTCGACGGCGACGCTCGTGGCGGCGGCGCGCTTTCCGTGCGCCAGGTGACCGGCAAGCCCATCAAGTTTGTTAGCATGGGCGAGAAACCCGATTCGCTGGAGCCGTTCTATCCCGACCGCATGGCCAAGCGCATCTTGGGCATGGGCGATGTTGTCGGCATCATCGAGAAGGCCCAGGAGGCAGCCGACGCCGAGCAGCTCGAGGCTGCCGAGCGCATGCTGCGCGAGGGCTTTACCATGAACGACATGCTCGACCAGATGAAGGCCGTCAAGAAGATGGGCGGCATGAAGGGCATTCTGGGCATGCTCCCCGGTGGCCAGCGTGCGCTTAACCAGATGGGTGGCAACCTGGACGAAGGTATCTTCGATAAGAACGAGGCCATCATCATGTCGATGACCAAGGAGGAGCGCCTTCGCCCCTCCATCATCAACGGCCAGCGCCGTGCCCGCATCGCCAAGGGCGCCGGCGTGACCCCCACCGAGGTCAATAGCCTTATGAAGCAGTGGGGCGAGATGAACAAGATGATGGGCCGCATGCGCACGATGGCCAATCAGGCACAGGCCGGCGGCAAGAAGGGCAAGAAGGGTAAGAAGGGCAAAAAGATGCGCATGCCCAATATTCCCGGTCTGGATGCCATGGGGCTGGGCGGCATGGGCGGCCTGGGAACGGGCGGCCCCAAGTCCGATATGGACCTGCTGCGCCAGATGGAAGCGCAGATGCGCAACAAGAAGTAACGACTAGTTGAGTCGTGTATGGCGAAGGCCGCCTGGATGGTATTCCAGGCGGCCTTCGCCGTTTGTTCGCTGGTTGTCGCACGCGTGGAAGCGCGTTCTCGACGAGGTGCTTGCCGCTAGTGGCGGCCGCAGCCTTCGTGCCCGTCATGGTCGTGGTGACCGTGGCAGCCGCAGGACTCGCCATGCTCGTGGATGTGCTCGTGATCATGTCCATGGCAGTCGCAGGTGGTCTCGCCGTTCTGTGCGAGCGTGCCGGCAATGAGGGCCTCGACGCAGGCATCGCAGCTGCCCTGGGCGCCCGCATAGACCGTGATGCCGGCTTGGGCAAGCGCGTTGATAGCGCCGCCGCCGATACCGCCGCAAATGAGCGTGTCAACGCCACCGTTGGCAAGCAGGCCCGCCAAGGCGCCGTGGCCGGTGCCGCCGGTGCCTACGACCTGCTCGTTGAGCACCTTGCCATCCTGGATGTCGTAGATCTTGAACTGCTCGCTGCGGCCAAAGTGCATAAAGATGTTGCCGTTGTCGTACGTCGTTGCCACCCTCATGGTGCCGACCTCCTTTGCTGGCCATGCGGCCGTTGTCGTGGTGATGGGGGAGTATGCGATATTGCCGCCCTCGATAACGAGCGCCCGTCCGTTGACCAGCGCATCGGCCACCTTGCGATGCGCGCGGCTGCAAATGGCCGCCACCGTTGCGCGGGCGATGCCCATCTGCTGGGCGACCGCCTCTTGGTTGAGACCCTCCAGGTCGCACAGGCGCAGCACCTCAAGCTCGTCGACGGTCATGTCGATGGCATCACCGCTGGCCAGGCCATCGGGGGTAAAGCCGCGGTATTCGGGGATGATCCCGACGCGGCGCAGTTTTTCGCGTCTTCCTGCCATGCACACTCCAAATCTGACATATGTCAACAATAGAATAGCGAACGTGCGGATTTGCGCAAGGAATTTCTGGCATATGTCAGAAAATGAGGGCTTATGTTTGGGCTGTGGGGCCGCGCGCGCCTGGGCTACAATAAATCTCGCTTATAGGCGACTGACAGGAGGGTCAATGAGCAAAGCTGATCAACAGTTTGTAACCATGTGCCGCGATATCTTGGACCATGGCACCACCACCGAGGGCCAAAAGGTCCGCCCGGTGTGGGAGGACGGCACCCCTGCCTATACCATTAAAAACTTTGGTGTCACGGCGCGCTATGATCTGCGCGAGGAGTTCCCCGCGCTCACCCTGCGTCGTACGGCGCTTAAGTCTGCCATGGACGAGATTCTGTGGATCTATCAAAAGAAGTCCAATAACGTGCATGACCTCAACAGCCATATCTGGGATGAGTGGGCCGATGAGACCGGTTCCATCGGTAAAGCCTACGGCTATCAGATTGGTCAGAAGAGCCATTACGCCGAGGGCGACTTCGACCAGATGGACCGTGTACTGTACGACCTTAAGCACACGCCGTATAGTCGCCGCATTATGACCAATACGTACGTGTTTAGCGATCTGTCCGAGATGCACCTTTATCCATGCGCCTATAGCGTGACCTATAACGTGACGCAGCGTCCTCAGGACGACAAGCCGACGCTCAACATGATTCTCAACCAGCGCAGCCAGGACATTTTGGCCGCGAACAACTGGAACGTGTGCCAGTACGCCATTTTGCTGATGATGGTCGCGCAGTCGGTCGATATGATTCCCGGTGAGCTGCTGCACGTGATCGCCGACGCCCATATCTATGATCGTCATGTCGATATCGTCCGCGAGCTTATCGAGCGTCCGCAGTTTGCGGCACCCAAGGTAACGCTCAACCCCGATGTGCATGACTTCTATGCGTTTACGACCGATGATCTGATCGTTGAGGGCTACGAGCACGGCCCTCAGGTCAAGAACATCCCCATTGCGGTGTAGGTGACGCGCATGACGTGTAAGCTTTCTGCCATCGTCGCCGTGTGTGACGACTGGGGTATTGGCTGCGAGGGCGATATGGTGGTGTCCAATCGCGCCGATATGCGCCATTTTGTGGCCTGCACCAAGGGCTGCCCGGTTATCATGGGACGCAAGACGCTGCTGAGTTTTCCCGGCGGGCGTCCGCTCAAGAACCGCCGCAATATCGTGCTTACGCGCGATATAGGCTTTACCCGCGAGGGCGTCGACGTGGTGCATAGCGTTGACGAAGCGCTCGCTGCGGTTGCCGATGAGCCCGTTGCCTGGGTGATCGGTGGCGGCGATGTCTATCGGCAGTTTTTGCCGTACTGCGTGGAGGCCGAGGTCACTCATAACCACTGCGTCCATCCCGTGGACACGTACTTTCCCGACTTGGACGCCGATCCCGCGTGGGAGATTGCGCAGCGTAGCGAGGTCGCGACGATTGCCGCCGGTGAGGGTGACGAGGGCGTCGATTATGAGTTCGTGACGTATCATCGCGTTGAGGCGTAAATCGTCTGGCGTGAACGGTATCATCGGGTTGATTGAATGCATGGGGCGGCGCTTAGCGTCGCCTCGTTTGGTATAGATGTGCTGTAAAGAAGGGTGCGGGCTGGCTGCTATGACTGATGCCGTTGAGGTTCTGCGAATTGATTCGCTCGATGACGAGCGGCTCGATGCCTATGTGCGACTGACCGAGCGTGAGCTTCGCTGCGTGCTGGAGCCGCAGAAGGGCATTTTTATCGCTGAGAGTGCCAAGGTCATCGAGCGTGCGGTTCGCGCCGGATATGAGCCGGTGAGCTTTCTTTTGGGCGAGCGCTGGCTCGACCAGATGATGCCGCTGTTTGACCAGCTTGTCGTGCGCGAGGGAGCGGGTCCGGTTCCCGTGTTCGTGGCCTCCATGGAGCTCATGGAGCAGTTGACGGGCTTTAACGTGACGCGTGGTGCGCTCGCGGCGTTCCGTCGCCCGCGTCAGATTCCGGTTGATGAGTTCTTGGGCGGTGTCGTCGAGGCGGCGGGGGATCGTCCGGTGCGTGTGTGCGTGCTTGAGGGTATTGTCGATCACACCAATGTCGGCGCTATTTTCCGCTCGGCTGCCGCGCTGAACGTCGATGGCATTCTGGTGAGCCCCACTTGCTGCGACCCACTGTACCGTCGCTCGGCCCGTGTGAGCATGGGAACAGTGTTTCAGGTGCCTTGGACGCGCATTGGCAGCGAGGCACGCGTGTGGCCGCACGATGGCCTAGCTGCGCTGCATGACGCCGGCTTTTCGTGTGCCGCTATGGCGCTGACGGATGATTCCGTGTCGCTTGACGACCCTTGCCTGCAGGCAATCGACCGCCTGGCGATCTTCATGGGAACGGAGGGCGCCGGCCTGGGCGCCAAGACCATTGCGGGCTGTGACCGTGCCGTGCGCATTCCGATGGCACATGGGGTCGATTCGCTCAATGTGGCCGCGGCGAGTGCCGTTGCGTTTTGGCAGTTGTGCCCGCATGTGAGCAACGAGTACCACTACCAGCCGGGCCTGTATCACTAGCTTGCCTTAGCGGTACTGGCTGGGCTGCTGCAGGCTATACGATACGCTTTGTGGGCAGGGGGTGTTTCGGTCACTTTCGGTCGGTGCTAAGCTGGTATTGGCTTTGCCTAAGTAATTCTTTTGTTGGGTGACGTACGCTTGCGGGGTGGGCGTGTGGCTAAGAAATCTACGGCTATCGATGTAACGCAAGGCGTTATTTGGCGGCAATTGCTGTCTCTTTGCGTGCCCATCTTTTTCAGTTCGTTTTTTCAGCAGGCATACACGCTTATCGGTACCTATATCGTCGGTCAGTTTGGCGGCAAGCTTGCACTGGGTGGTATCCAGGCCACTATGGTGCTCACGGAGCTTTGCGTGGGCTTTTGTGTGGGTGTCGGTGCCGGTTGCGCGGTTATCACGGGCCAGTACTTTGGCCAGCATGACGATGAACGCCTGAGCCGCTCGGTCCATACGGCCATGACGCTCGCGCTGGTAGGCGGCATTGTTATTTCCATTTTGGGCATGGTGCTTGTGGAGCCCATGTTGGTGCTTATGAATACGCCGCACGAGCTGTTGGCCGAGGGCGTTACCTATGCTCGCTGCTATTTTGCCGCCATGTTTGCGGCGCTGCTGCTCAATATGGGTACCGCGCTGTTGCGCGCCGTGGGCGACACACGTGGACCGGCAGTTATCATCGCCTCCGGTTGCTTTGTCAACGTAGTGCTCGACATCATCTTTGTCGCCGTGCTTCATATGGAGGCGTTAGGCTGCGGTATCGCGGTGGCGCTGACCATCTGCTCTAATGCCACGATGATTCTGGTACGTATGATGCGCGCTCCCGGGGCTTGGCGCCTTTCAATCTCTAAGCTCGGAATCGATCGCAGCATTTGCAAGAGCATGATCTCGTGCGGTCTGCCCTTGGGCATTCAGTCTGCGGCGTATTCCATTTCCAATGTTTTGATTCAGGTGTCGGTCAATTCGTTTGGCGCCGATGTCACGACGGCGTGGGGTCTTTCGGGCCGTCTCGACGGTATCATTTGGATGGTGACCGAGGCGCTCGGCGTGTCGATTACGACGTTCTCGGCTCAGAACTTTGGCGCGCGCAATTATGATCGCATGCGTAAGGGCTACCACACCTCGCTGGCACTTTCGTTCGTGCTGATCGGTGGGCTGTCTGCCGTGCTGCTGGTGTTCTCGGGTCCGCTGTCGCGTCTGTTTATCGACGATGCATCGATCTCGGCGTACACCACGACCATCATTCATTTCATCGCGCCGTTTTACGCGATCTTCTCTATTATCGAGAACGCGTCGGGCTCCATTCGCGGTGCCGGCGTGAGTTTCCAGCCCATGGTGCTCACGATCTTTGGCACCGTTGTCCTCAGGGTGATCTGGGTATTTGCGATTATGCCGTTCGATCCGTCGCTTGAGCACCTGCTGCTTGTCTACCCCGTAACCTGGGTAATCACCGCAACCATGTTCATCGTCTACCATCACAGCGGAAACTGGCTCGGCCGCGCCACCGCCTAGCCATTCGGGACGTCCCCAATGGCTAGTATTCGATGCCTTGGCGGGCTAGGAGTCCTTCGTCGAAGTAGTGTTTGATGGGGCGCATTTCGGTGACAAGGTCGGCGAGGTTCGCGAGGGGCAGCAAGCCCCGGCCGGTGAGCACGAGCTCCGTGGTGGCGGGCTTTATCGCGATCAGCGCTTCGACATCCTCGCGCGTCACGAAGCAGCCGTCGTCTTGCCCTTGCCGTCGCCTGTATAGATTTGAACCTTGCCGACTTACAGTGATGCCATCTCTGTCCTTTCGTGCCCGGCGTCGGTTTATCGTCGCTCGGGTTGGGTATTCTAGAAACCATTATCAACCCCAGTAGATGGAGTTCAAGCAGATGGAGATGGATGACAACAAGCGTAGACGGAATATGATCCTCTACGTGCTCATCGCCTTCGTCGTCTACCTCGTGCTCTCGACCGTTCTGTTCCCCAACATCGGTCACACGCAGCAGATTACGAAGACCGATTACTCGACGTTTGTCAAAGCACTCGATAAGAAGAGTGTCGACAAGGTCGAGTACAACACGGACGATTACTCGATTTATTACACCAAGAAGGGCGAGGACGAGAATATCGCCTATAAGACGACCGGTGTGCCGAACGATGCGGGCTTTACCGATCGCGTGCTTGAGTCTGGCGCTTCGCTGGAGTCGGTCGTTCCCGATAAAAACTCGGGTTTGATGACCTACTACCTGCTCACACTCATTCTTCCCATGGCGATTTTCTTCCTCATCGGTTGGTGGCTCAACCGCCGCATGAAGAAGGCTATGGGCGATGACGGCCCGTCGATGAACTTTGGCGGCGGCGGTTTTGGCGGCGGCGGGCTGGGTAAGTCCGGCGCGCGCGTGATCGCCTCCAAGGACGTGGGCGTGACCTTTAAGGACGTCGCTGGCCAGGAAGAGGCCAAGGAATCCCTCAAGGAGGTCGTCGATTTTCTGGAGAAGCCGCAGCGCTACGAGGAGATTGGCGCCAAGCTGCCGCGCGGTGCTCTCCTTGTTGGCCCTCCGGGTACCGGTAAGACCCTGCTTGCCAAGGCTGTTGCCGGCGAGGCCGGTGTTCCGTTCTTTAGCATTTCGGGCTCTGAGTTCGTTGAGATGTTTGTTGGTCGCGGCGCTGCTAAGGTTCGTGACCTGTTTAAGCAGGCCAAGGAAAAGGCCCCGTGCATCGTCTTTATCGACGAGATCGATACCATTGGTAAGAAGCGCGATGGCGGCGGCTTTAGCGGCAACGACGAGCGCGAGCAGACGCTCAATCAGTTGCTGACCGAGATGGATGGCTTCGATAACCACAAGGGTATCGTTGTCCTCGCTGCCACCAACCGTCCCGACAGCCTCGATCCGGCCCTGCTACGCCCCGGTCGTTTTGACCGCCGCATCCCCGTCGAGTTGCCCGATCTGACCGGCCGTAAGAACATTCTTGAGTTGCATGCCAAGAGCGTGAAGACGCAGCCGCCGATCGATTTGACCGCGATTGCCCGCGCCACGCCTGGTGCCTCGGGCGCCGATTTGGCCAATATCATCAACGAGGGCGCCCTGCGCGCCGTTCGCGAAGGTCGCATGCGTGCAACCCAGGACGACTTCGAGGAGTCGGTGGAGGTCGTCATTGCCGGCCAACAGCGTAAGTCCACGGTGCTTTCCGACCACGAGAAGCAGGTCGTTTCCTACCATGAGATCGGCCATGCCATTGTTGCCGCTCGCCAGAAGGGCTCTGCGCCGGTCACGAAGATCACCATCGTGCCACGCACGAGCGGTGCTCTGGGCTACACCATGCAGGTCGAGGAGGATGAGCGCTTCCTGACCACACGCCAGGAGGTCCTGGACAAGCTCGCCGTCTACTGCGGTGGCCGTGCGGCCGAGGAGCTCATCTTTGGTGAGATGACGACTGGCGCCGCCAACGATATCGAGCAGGCCACCAAGCTCGCCCGAAACATGGTGACGCGCTTTGGTATGTCCGACGAGTTTGGCATGATGGCGCTCGGTACCGTCCAGAATGCGTACCTCAACCAGGATACGTCGCTCACCTGCGCCCCCGGTACGGCCGAGCGTGTGGACGCAATTGTCGCCAAGTTGATTGAGGATGCGCACGACCGCGCCCTGCAGATCCTCAAGGAAAACAAGTTCAAGCTCCACGAGCTGGCTCGTTATCTGTACAAGAAGGAGACGATCACGGGCGAGGAGTTCATGAATCTCCTCACGCGCGAGAACCCGCTGATGCCCAAGCAGCAGTAACGCCGCGGCCGAGCCAGTAAACGCCGACGCCCCATTTGAGCAGCTTTCTCAAATGGGGCGTTTTGCTTGAGAGGGATGGAAATGAAGATCGTGGTGAGCGCCTGCTTGATGGGCGAGAGCTGCAAGTATAACGGGCTCGATAACTACCACCGCGCGTTGGTCGAGGCTTGCGAGCGCACGGGGACCGAGGTCCTCCTCGTGTGCCCCGAGGTCTTTGGCGGCCTGCTCACGCCGCGCAAGCCGTCCGAGATTGTGAACGGCGAGGTTCGTACCTGCGAGGGCATCTCGGTTGATCGTGAATTTCGCCTGGGTGCCCAACGTGCGCTCGATATGTGCGAGCAGGCAGGCGGACCGGAAGAGATAGTCGCGTGCATCCTTCAGGACCGCAGCCCCTCGTGCGGTGCGGGTCACATCTACGACGGCACCTTTAGCAGTACGCTCACCGCGGGCAACGGTGTTTTCGTCGACCAGCTCCTGCGCCACGGCTACCGTGTGATCCCGGCAAGCGAGTTCGATCCCAGCATGCTGGAGCAATAAAAACCACCACAAAGGTACTGCTCCCTTGTGGTGGTTTTGGGTTAGAGCTAGAGGGTGTGGCCGTAGGCGTTGGCAGCCTTGATGGCGGCGGCGAATTTTTCGTCGGTGAAGGGCTCGGGGTTTCCCTGCTTCCACTCGTTGGTGGCGTGCGCGTATTCGCACAGGGCCGGGATATCTGCCTCGGTAAGGCCAACCTGCTCAAGCGTTACGGGCAGCCCCATCTGCTTGTTAAAGGCGGCGTAGCGCTCAAGGTTCTCGGTATCGCCCGTATAGGCAAACAGTACCAGCACGCCCAGGCTCACGACCTCGCCATGCAGGTAGGTGCCCTCACGCGGAATGCTGCAGGTGGCGTTGTAGAACGCGTGCGCCACGCTCGAGTTGTAGTAGTAATCGTTCTGGTTGGTCAGGTTCGAGACATAGCCCGTGTTGACCACGATGTCGAGCGCGATCTGCTTGACGGCCTCGCTCGACAGATTCTGACGAACGTCCTCAAGACCCTGAACACCGTAGGTAAACAGCGGCTCGGAACAGGTGTGGGCAAGAGCCAGGCCAAGGCCGGCGGTGTGCTCCAGGTCGCCGGCGCTCGTGGCGTACTCGACTTCGGGCTGCTTGGACAGGGCGTCGCCCACGCCGGCCCAGAAGTACTCCGCCGGAGCCTCGGCGATGATCTTGGGATTGATGAAGATGTGCGCCGGTCGGTTGGGGTACGAATAGCCCTCGAGCGATCCATCGTCGTTGTAGACGACGGCAATGGCGGTCGCGGCGGAACAGTTAGAGCAAATCGTCGGCACCGTAAAGACAATCTTCTTGAGCTCGATTGCCGCTGTCTTGACGGTGTCGAGTGCCTTGCCGCCGCCACAGGCGATAAGCACGTCTGCCTGCTGGCAAGCGGGGGAGTTCACGACCTTGGCGATATTGGCGCGCGTACTGTTGGTGCCGTAGACGCGCGTCTCCAGAATCTCGACGTCGGTACCTTCAAGCGCCGCCTCGATGCCCGGCAGCGCCGCAGCTAGGGCTCGCTT
Source organism: uncultured Collinsella sp. (assembly GCA_900545745.1). Taxonomy (GTDB): domain Bacteria; phylum Actinomycetota; class Coriobacteriia; order Coriobacteriales; family Coriobacteriaceae; genus Collinsella. The sequence continues at coordinate 46,763 of URAD01000004.1, read as the reverse complement.
GCCACCAATGATGGCGACTTTCTTCGCGCCGTACTCCGCCAGTGCGGCGGGCAGCTCGGTAAAGCAATCCTCGCCGACGGTGTAGTCGCTCATTCCGATTGTGCGCATGGCAGCCTTCTTTCGTTAGTTAAAGTGCTTTCAGGTATTTTGCTCCTAGAGAAGGCTAACGACCACGAGAAATTTCTTACGTATGAAACCAGTGTTGAGGGTTTTTCGCCGGCGCGGAACGTGCTAGCATACTCCGCATAAGCGTTGATGGGGACGAGTAGTCGGCCGTCCGCATGCCACAGAGAGCGGGGAGCGCTGAGAACCCGTGCATGCGACCGATGAAAATCACCCCGGAGCTGCGGTCCCAACGGACGTGCCGCGCAGGCACGTCTTAGTAGATATCGCCGAGATGGTCGTCGATACAGGCCAGCCGAGTAACGGATGCGAGCGCGCGAATACGCGGGCGAGGGCATCTAAGCTGGGTGGTTAAACGAAGAGCTTTTGCGGGCATACAGCCCGTTTTTGTGGCGCTTCGTCCCAGCTTGCAGGGACGGGCGCTTTTTTGGTGCCCATCGGGCGTGCGCGCCCACGACATGAAAGGGGTACCGTGGCAAACGAGTACAAGCAGACGATGAATCTGCCCAAGACCGGTTTTCCCATGCGTGCCGGTCTTTCCAAGTCCGAGCCCAAGCGACTCAAGGACTGGCAGGACAACAAGGTCTACGAGCAGGTTCTGAAGAAGAACGAGGGTCACAAGAAGTTCGTGCTGCACGACGGCCCTCCGTACGCCAACGGCCCGATCCACATCGGCCACGCCATGAACAAGATCTCCAAGGACATGATCAACCGCTACTGGATGATGCAGGGCTATGAGGTTCCCTATGTCCCCGGTTGGGACTGCCACGGCCAGCCGATCGAGCACAAGGTCGAGGAGAAGCTCGGCACCGAGAAGTTCAACCAGACCCCCACGGCCAAGATTCGTGAGCTCTGCAACGAGTTCGCAGTCGAGAACATCGAGCTGCAGAAGGCCGGCTTCCGTCGTCTGGGCGTGCTCGGCGACTGGGACAACCCCTATCTGACGCTCTATCACCAGCATGATGCCGCCGATATCGAGGTCTTCAAGGCCATGTTCGACAAGGGCATGATCTATCGCGGTCACAAGCCCGTCCATTGGTGCAAGCACTGCCACACCGCACTCGCTGAGGCCGAGATTGAGTACTCCGACGAGACGAGCCCCTCCATCTTCGTGCGCTTTGAGATGACCTCCAAGTCCGCCGGCCTCGAGAACTTCGACGGCCCGGTTGACTTCATCATCTGGACGACCACCCCGTGGACCATCCCCTCCGACCAGGCAGTTTCCCTCAAGCCCGGCGCCGCCTATGTCGCCGTTGAGCACGATGGCCGTGCCGAGGTCATGCTCGAGGACCTGGCTCCTAAGTGCTGTGAGGAGTTTGGCTGGGAGTACACCCCGGTCATGGTCGACGGCAAGCCCTATGTGGTTCCCGCCGAGACCTTCCACCACATCCACTACAAGCAGCCGATCTTTGACGGTGTTGAGGGCGTGGCACTGTTGGCCGATTACGTCGGTGTCGATGACGGTACCGGTATCGTCCACAACTCGCCCGGCCACGGCGTCGACGACTACTTTGCCTGCCTCAAGGAGGGCATCACCGACATCTGCATGCCGGTCGATGACGACGGCAAGTTCTACACCGGCGAGGAGTTTGGTACCGGCGGCCCCTTCAGCGGCATGGACACCGATGAGGCAAACCCGCACATCATCGAGTTCCTGCGCGAGCGCGGCACCCTGGTCCTCGAGAAGAAGATCACGCACAGCTATCCGCACTGCTGGCGCTGCAAGCATCCGGTGCTCTTCCGTGCTACCGACCAGTGGTTTGTCTCGATGGACAAGACCGGTTTGCGTGAGCAGGCTGGCAAAGAGGTTCGCGAGAACGTCAAGTGGTATCCGGCCCACGCCGCCAACCGCATCGGCGCCATGGTCGAGCAGCGTCCCGACTGGTGCATCAGCCGTCAGCGCAACTGGGGCGTGCCTATCCCCAGTTACACCTGCGCCGACTGCGGCGAGAAGGTCATGAACGACGCCACGCTCGACGCCGTCATCAAGCTCTTCCACGAGAAGGGCTCCGACGCTTGGTTCACCGACGCTCCCGAGAGCTACCTGGGCGAGGCTTGCGTCTGCCCCAAGTGCGGCGGCCATCACCTCAAGGCCGATAAGGACATCCTCGACGTGTGGTGGGATTCCGGCGTCTCCTGGAAGGCCGTCTGCGAGTACCGTCCTGAGCTGGAGTATCCGGCGGATGTGTACCTCGAGGGCTCCGACCAGCACCGCGGTTGGTTCCAGAGCTCGTTGCTCACCTCGGTGGGAGCCAATGGTCACGCCCCGTACAAGGCGGTCGTCTCGCAAGGCTTCACCCTCGACGGCCAGGGCCGCAAGATGTCCAAGTCGCTCGGCAACGTCATCGACCCCAACAAGGTCTGCGACGAGATGGGTGCCGACATCATCCGTCTGTGGGTTGCATCCGTCGATACCAGCTCCGACGTGTCCATCGACCACGAGATCCTTGCTCGTACGTCCGATGCCTACCGTCGTTTCCGCAACACGCTGCGCTTCCTGCTCTCCGAGCTCGAGGGTCAGTTTGAGCCCGAGACCGACGGCGTCGCCTTTGCCGACCTGCTGCCGCTCGACAAGCTCATGGTTGCCCGTCTGACCCAGGTTCAGGCTGAGGTCGACGACGCTTACTCTTGCTACGAGTTCCCGCGCGCTTACCGTGCGCTTTATGACTTCGTGGTTACCGAGCTTTCCAACGTGTACCTCGACGCCCTGAAGGACCGCCTGTACTGCGACAAGCCTGGCTCGCTCGAGCGCCGCAGCGCCCAGACCGTGCTGGCCGAGCTCTTCTCGATGCTCATGCGCGATCTGCAGCCGATTTTGTCCTACACCGTCGACGAGGCCATGGCCTACGCGCCTGCCGGCTGCGTCGACCACCAGAAGTACGCCGCGCTGCTCGATTGGTATAAGTCGCCTATCACGGTCGACGAGGCCAATGAGTTCGAGGGCGTGCTCGAGGCTTCACTCGAGCTCCGTAGCGCCGTGACCAAGGCCCTTGAGGATGCCCGCTCCGTCGGCACCTTCACTAAGAGCCAGCAGGTCCGCGTCAAGGCGGTCGTTCCCGCCGAGATGTACGCGCTGCTGACCGGCGACAAGGCGGTCGACTTGGCCGAGTTCTACATCGTTTCCGATGTTGAGCTGACCCAGGGCGAGGAACTCTCCGTTGCCATTGAAGCTGCCGAGGGCGAGTGCTGCGACCGTTGCTGGAACTACCGCACCACCGTCGGCGAGTACAACGGCCACGCACATATCTGCGAGAGGTGTGCGAATGCCCTTTAAGGCACGGTAACTCGGCATTTTAGTTATAGGTAGAATTTGGGCGCCTTCGGCCCATTTGCTCCGCTGAATAAAAGCGGCATTCTGTTTTTCGGAATGCCGCTTTCTTTTTATGCTGGTTATTTCGCTTGTGTTGGTGGATATGTCGTGCGCTCTGCATGTGGCAATATAAGATGGATAATTGCGTTAAACGGAATTCGATTGTTCTGAGGGCAGGGGATTGATTTGGGTCGTACTGGGGATATGACGCCGCCTTTGCGTTGGCGGTTGGGTGTTGCTGGTGGGGTGGCGCTGGTTGTGCTGCTTGTTGACCAGCTGACCAAGCTTGCGGTTCGTGCCGTGGGCGATGCACTGCATGTGACTGTTATCCCCGGTGTGATCGACTTTCTATTTGTCCGCAATATCGGAGCCGCCTTTAGCATGGGCGAGGGTCATGGCGTCGCGTTCGCTGTGTTGGCGCTTGCGGTCATTGTCGCCATTGCCGTGTACTTGCTCCGTGCGCCTCAGCTCGCTCGTCTTGAGGTGGTAGGCATGGCTATGGTTGCGGGTGGCGCCATCGGCAACGCGATCGACCGTCTGGCTTTTGGCTTTGTGACCGATTTTATTGCCACCACTTTCATCGACTTCCCTGTCTTTAACGTGGCCGATATCGGCATTACCGCGGGCGTCGTGCTCGCACTCATCGGGTACATGTTCTTGAGTCCCGCTGCTCGCGAGGTCGATGCGACCGCTGAGCTCAACGCCCGTGACGAAGCCCGCGCCAAACGCAAAGCCAAACAGCGTGGGGAGCGTGCCCGCAAGATTCGCGAAAGGAATGAGCGTTAATGGCCGACATCCATATTCTTGTTGCCGACGATTGCTCTGGCCAGCGTCTCGACGCCTTTCTGGGCGCCAACGATGGCTGTCCCACGCGCTCTGCCTGCGCGCATCTGATCGAGGGAGGCGCCGTTGCCGTCAACGGTGAGACTTGTCTCTCTAAAAAGTACGCCGTACGCGCCGGCGATCGCATCTCGGTCGACTTGCCCGAGCCGCACGACCCGACCGACGTGATTCCCGAGGCCATTCCCCTCGATATCCGCTACGAGGACGACTACCTTATCGTGCTCTCCAAGCAGCGTGGGCTGGTGTGCCATCCCGCCCACGGCCACGAGAGCGGCACGCTTGCGAACGCCTTGGTCTACCACTGCGGTATCGATCATCTTGGTACCGTGCAGGGTGAGGACCGCCCCGGCATCGTGCATCGCCTGGATCGCGATACCTCGGGCCTTATGCTCGCGGCAAAAGACGACGACACCCAGCGCGCGCTTCAAAATCTCATTCGCACGCGTACGCTCGACCGCCGCTATATCACGCTTGTCCACGGGCACATCGCCATGGACGAGGGCACCATCAATACCGGTATCGCCCGTTCTACGCGCGACCGCGTCAAGATGGCGGTTTCGGACGACCCCTTTGCCCGTCAGGCCATTACGACCTTTAAAGTCCTCGAGCGCTTTGATTCCACGCGCTTTGACGATGGTTATACGCTCGTTGAGTGCCATCTGTTTACCGGTCGCACGCACCAGATTCGCGTGCATATGCGTCATATCAACCACGCCTGCGTGGGCGATCCACTCTACGGCAAGTGCGATGCGCGCGCCGACCAGGGCCTGACCAGGCAGTTCCTTCATTCCTGGCGCGTGGCGTTCGACCATCCCGTGACGGGGGAGCGCATTGAGTGCCGCGACGAGTTGCCGTGGGATCTCGCTGCGGTTCTTGACGATCTGGCTCCGCGCTCGCTCGGTCGCACGGCCGTTGGAGATGAAATCGTTCCGCAGCTCGGTCTTCTCGAAGCCTAGCCAGTATTAGGTGGTTTCTTGAACTCGGTAAGCCTGCGGTAAGATATACGATTGTTTACGTTACGCGTTGCTGGGAGCCTGCATGCTCGCCTTTTTACAAACCAACACACCCATCGTGATCTTCAACCAGATTGTCGTCACGCTGCTCACGGTCTGCTTTCTGTACCAGGTGGTCTTCTTTGTCATTGGCGCTCTTCGTGGCGAGGTCGCGCCTCCCAAGGCCAAAAAACTCCATCGCTATGCCTTTTTTATCGCGGCGCATAATGAGGAGGCCGTGATCGCCAACCTCGTTCGCTCCATCAAGGACCAGGATTATCCGTCCGAGCTCATCGAGGTTTTCGTGGTCGCCGATGCCTGCACCGACAACACGGCGCAGCTCGCGCGCGAGGCCGGTGCCATTGTTTACGAGCGCAATGACCTGGCCCGCAAGGGCAAGAGCTGGGTCATGGACTTTGGCTTCGACCGCATCCTTAACGAGTATCCCGACACGTTTGAAGGCTACTTTATCTTCGATGCCGATAACGTTATCTCCCGCGATTACGTGTCCAAAATGAACGATGCCTTTGACCAGGGCTTCCATGTGGTCACGAGCTATCGCAATTCCAAGAACTTCGGCAGCTCGTGGATCTCGGCGGCTAATGCCACCTGGTATTTGCGTGAGGCTCGCTTCCTCAACAACGCGCGTAATATCTGCAAGACGTCCTGCGCTGTCTCGGGTTCGGGTTACCTTATCTCGGCGAGCGTGATCGAGGGCATGCACGGTTGGCAGTTCCATACGCTGACCGAAGACATCCAGTTCACCACGTTCTGCGCCATTCACGGCATTCGTATCGGTTATGCGCCGGCGGAGTTCTTTGATGAGCAGCCGGTGACGTTTAAGGCGTCCTGGAAACAGCGCATGCGTTGGACCAAGGGCTTCTACCAGGTATTCTTTACCTACGGTAAGCACCTGGTCAAATCGATCTTCCGCTATCATCGCTTTGCCGCCTACGACATGTTTATGACCATCGCTCCGGGCATGCTGCTGTCCCTGATCTCCATGCTCGCCAACGCGACCTTCCTCATCGTGGGCGGGCTTTCGCACGGCTTCTTGGCCACCGAGGTCGAGATGCAGGCTTGTGCCGCCTCGCTCATTATGACCTTCGCGATGATGTACCAGACCTTCTTTATCCTTGCGTTACTTACGACCATCTTTGAGTACAAGCACATTCACTGCGCGCAAAAGTGGCGTCTGGTGACCAACCTGTTTACCTTCCCGATCTTTATGTTCAGCTATATCCCCATCACGGTGGCTGCTCTGTTCCTAAAGGTCGACTGGGTCCCGACGCAGCACGCCGTCAACGTTACCCTCGATGAGGTCATGCAGGGCGCCAAATAACCACCACCAAAACCACCACAAAGGGGACAGGCACCTTTGTGGTGGTTTTTGCCTTTGCGATGCAACTCGAGGAGGTGCTCGATGGCCTATATCCCGTTTTGGATTTGCATCTTTGTCGGCGCGGTGATTGATGCCCGTGAGCGGCGGTATCCGAATGCGCTTGCCGGAGCGTGTGCGGTGGCGGCATTAGCAGGCGTTTGGCTCGACAAAGGCGTTAACACGGCGCTTGACAGCGCCCGCCTTGCTGTCATCGTCTACCTTGCCCTTGTGCTTACTGAGTCGCTCTGGCGGCGCCTCCGTCAAGCCCCGGGGATTGGCATGGGGGACGCGAAGGCGCTCTTTGCGCTTTGCACGCTCGACCCTCTGGGCGGCATCGTGGCATTTGCCGTCGCGCTCCTGGTCCTTGCCCTCTCCTGCCTCTTCACAAAATCGCGCTCCCTGCCATTGCTCCCGTTTTTGGTACCGATATTTGCCATAATCGAGGTCGTGGGCTGCACATTGTAACCGATTGCGCATCCTTCTTAAGGAGCATGCCATGGCAATTAATCAAGAAACGGCCGTCATTAAGGCGCGCATGGACCGCATTCCCGCGGCGTTGTCGCCCGAACTCGTCGAGCGCATTTCCGCCGATCGTGCTTCGGGTGCCGTCAACCCGTATCGTTGCAACGACGACCAGGTCATTCGTCGTATTGATCGCGCAGCCGACAAAGGCACGCTTATGCGTCCAGCGTTTATGCGCGATACCGAAAAGATTCTTCATCTTTCGGCGTACACGCGTTATGCAGGCAAAACGCAGGTCTTTAGCTTCCGTAGTAATGATGATCTGTCGCGGCGCGGATTGCACGTGCAGCTTGTCTCGCGCATTGCGCGCGATATCGGTCGCGCCCTGGGGCTCAACTGCGATCTGATCGAGGCGATTGGCCTGGGCCATGACTTGGGACACACGCCCTTTGGCCACGCCGGTGAGCGCTTTCTCAACGATATCTATCACGAGCGCACGGGTCGCTACTTTTTCCATAACGTGCAGTCGGTCCGCGTGCTCGATGCCTTGTACGGCCGCAACGTGTCGCTCCAGACGCTCGATGGCGTGCTGTGCCATAACGGCGAATATGAGCAGCGCGTATTTGAGCTGTCACACATGGCATCCTTTGGTCAGTTCGATCAGACGGTTGAGGACTGTATCGCCACGGGTTATAGCGCAATAGAGCACCTGCGCCCCATGACGCTCGAGGGCTGCGTGGTTCGCATCTCGGATATCCTTGCCTACGTTGGGCGCGATCGCCAAGACGCTATTGCGGCGGGCCTGCTGTCGCCCGATGCTTTTGACGATGGCCTGGGTGGGGCATACAACAGCTGGATACTTACGCATGCCTCCATTGATATCGTTGAGCACAGCTATGGCAAGCCGCGTATCGAGATGAGCGAGGACCTGTTTGAGGAGATCCGCCGAGCCAAGCGCGAGAACTACGTAAAGATCTACAGCAAGGGCGGTATCGAAGGCGATTCCGAGGCGGAGCTTCGCGAGGCGTTCGAAAAGCTCTACGACCGTTGCCTGCAGGATATAAACGAAGGCGACGAGTCCTCGTATATCTTTAAGCACCACATTTCTCGCATTGAGCAGCAGCTTTCCTACTACGATCGCACCTATGCCTGGCAGGACGATAAGGATCAAGCGGTGGTGGATTACATCGCGAGCATGACGGACGGCTATTTCTGCGAGCTGACGAGCAAGCTATTCCCTGGTCTGGAGTTTCCGCATCGTACCTACATTAACGAACGGTAGTTCGTATCATTTCGGTATACTGTTGACGGACAAAGCTTTTGATTGATGCATGGGATGGCTATGGACGACCTTTTTACTGCCTCGACGCGCGAGCGTTCCTTTAAAAACGCGCCGCTCGCGGTGCGCATGCGCCCCAATTCGCTCGACGAGTACGTTGGTCAGCAAAAGGCCGTGGGCAAGGGTTCATGGTTGCGTGCGGCGATCGAGCATGATGTGCTATCGAGCGTGATTCTGTACGGCCCGGCCGGTACGGGCAAGACGACGCTGGCTCACATTATCGCTAACCATACCAAGAGCGAGTTTGTCGAGGTCAGCGCCGTCACGGGTACCGTGAAGGACCTGCGTCGCGTGATCGACGAGGCCAAGACGCGCCTGAATACGTATGACCGCCGTACCATCTTGTTCATCGACGAGATTCACCGTTTTTCGAAGTCGCAGCAGGATGCGCTTTTGCATGCGGTTGAAAACCGTACAGTCATTATGATTGGCGCCACGACGGAGAATCCGTACTTTGAGGTCAACTCGGCGTTGCTCTCGCGTGGTCGCGTGGTGGAGCTTGAGCACTTGAAGGACGAGGATATTGCCACGCTGATTGAGCGTGCACTCGAGGTGCCGCAGGGTCTGAACGGCAAGTTCTCGGCCGATGAGGATACGGTTAAGACCATCTGCACGCTGGCCGCGGGTGATGCTCGCTCGGCGCTCACGACGCTCGAGCTTGCAAGCGAGATTGCCGTAACGCGTCCAGATACCGAGGGAACGCCAGCGCCGGCGGCGGGGGAGCGCTATCCCATCACCGTGGATGACGTTAAGATTGCCAACCCTCGTCGTGGTTTTTCGTATGACAAAAACGGCGACATGCACTACGACATTATCAGTGCGTTTATTAAGTCTATGCGCGGGAGCGACCCCGATGCCACCATTTATTGGCTCGCGCGCATGATCGATGCAGGAGAGGATCCTAAGTTTATTGCTCGCCGCATCATGATCCACGCTTCCGAGGACGTCGGAAACGCCGATCCGCAGGCGCTTTTGGTGGCACATGCCGCATTTAAATCTGCCGAGGTCATTGGCTATCCCGAATGCCGCATTAACCTGGCTCAGGCTGCACTCTATGTTTGCCTGGCGCCTAAATCTAACGCGTGCGAGGCTTCGATCGATGCGGCGTTGGCCGATATTCATTCAAGTGGGCTCCGCGAGGTTCCAAGCTATCTTCGTGATCGTCATCGACCGGGTAGCGACGAATACGGTGTGTATAAATACCCGCATGATTATCCCGAAGGCTGGGTCGACCAGCGGTATTTGCCCGAGGGACTGGAGCGCGGCGCGTTCTGGCAGCCTGCCGGCCGCGGCTGGGAAGAGTGGCGCGTGGAGCAAAGCGAACGCGACCGCAGCGGTAACGCGCCCAAGTAGGTCATTGGCACCTCGCACATTCCCTTTGGGTATCTTTCCCGTTCTTTGGGGTACCATGAACAGCGTCTGTATTTCGATTCCTTCGGGAGGCTTGTATGAGTCCCATTCAAATCGCCCTGCTGCTGCTCGCCGTTGCCGGCGTGTGGGCTGTTATCGAGCTCGCGCTCACACTGCGCAAGACCCGCACTGTCGTTGAATCACTCGATAAGACGGTGAGCGACCTTAACAACACGCTCGCCGAGGCGCAGCCCGTGGTGGCAAAGCTCGATGGCGCTGTCGATGAGCTCACCCCCGCGCTGGCACAGGTTGAGCCGCTCCTCAAGTCGAGCAAGACCGCGGTTGACGCCTTGACTTCCAATCTTGTAGAGGTCGAAGCCGTGGTTCGCGACATCTCCGAGGTTACGGGCAGCGTGGCCGAGGCAAGCAATGCCGTATCGAGCGTGACCGACTCTGCGGCTGGTGCCGTGCAGAAGCTCTTCAATAAGGTGAAGGCTCCTGCAGCCGACGCCGATCGCAAGCTCGCCGCTGCCGCCGCCGAGGCCGAGCAGCCTACCGAGCGCGTTCTGATTGGTGAGGCTGAGGACGAGGCCGCCGATGGTGCGGATGCGGCTCATAAGTCCGCAGCCAAGCCTGCTCAGTATTACACCTATACGCCCGCCGAGACCTCCGAGGAGTCCTGCGATGAGTAGCGAAGCAACCTGCCCCATTACGCTGACCGTTGCCGGTGACCCGCGTCTCGCGCGCTTGGTGCGCATGACGGCCGCCAACGTCGGCGCCCTGTGCTCTATGTCCGTCGATCGAATCGAGGACATCCGTATGGCTGCCGAGGAAGCCTTCATCTTTGGCTGCACGGCCGTTGATTCCGACGATATCTCGATTAAATTCGATGTCGACGAATCGCATGTGGGCATGACCTTTACCTTTGGCGATCAGGCGACTGTCGATGAGGATGACCAGGCTGCTGTTTATGCCGAGCTTATTTTGGCGAGCGTGTGCGACTCCTACGAAAAGACTGCGGCGCCCCTGACGCTTTCCCTCGACCTCAAGGCGGATATTTAATATGACCGAACGTTCCCGGAGCGGCAAGACCGCTTGGGACAAGGAGAAAACCCGCGAGCTGTTTCGTCGCTACAAGGAGACCGGTGATCCGGACGCCCGCGAACAGCTCGTCATGTCCCATATGAACCTGGTAAGGTTTCTTGCCAACAAATTTAAGAATCGCGGCGAGCCGCTCGACGACCTCATGCAGGTCGGCTATCTGGGTTTGCTCAAGGCTATCGACCGCTTTGACCCCGAGCGCGGACTCGAGTTCACGACGTTTGCGACACCCACTATCCTGGGCGAGATCAAACGCCATTTCCGCGACAAGGGCTGGAGCGTGCGCGTACCGCGTCGTCTGCAGGAACTCTCGGCCAAGGTCAACCAGGCTACTGACAAACTTACCAACGAGCTGCAGCGTTCGCCCAAGGTTGAGGAGATCGCTGAGTATCTAGATGTGACTGTCGATGAGGTCCTCGAGGCTATGGAATCGTCTTCGGCCTATACCTCGGTGCCCATCGAGGCTCCTGGTGCGTCCGATTCCGACGATGCGCCCTCGATTCTCGACCGTTACGCCGACGATGACAACGAGCTCGACTTTACCGATGACCGCCTGGTGATCGAGGAAGCCATCCGCGATTTCTCGCCGCGCGAGCGCGAGGTGATCGAGCTGCGCTTTGTGAAGGGCATGACCCAGATCGAGATTGCCAAGAAGCTGGGCATCTCGCAGGTGCAGGTCTCGCGTCTGCTGCGCCGCACGCTTAAGAAGATTCAGGACAAGATCGACCCCGACGGAGTGATGATTCGTTCATGAGTGAGCACCCCCAACAAACCGATCGCGTGCTGCGCGACACCCGCGTTCTGACGCTGCGCATTTGGGCTGTTGTCGGCTGCATTGTTATTGCTGCTGTCATCTTTAACCTTATGGGCATCCTGGCACCGGTTATTGAGTTTCTTGCCGTTGGCTCCATCATTGCTTTTGTGATGTCCCCGATCACCAACTGGCTCGAGCACCATGGCGTGAATCGCGGCATCGGTTCGCTTATTGCGCTAATTGTTGTTGTTGCCGTGCTCGTCGGTGTCGTTTGCATCTTGTCGCCGATTCTCTTTGGTCAGATCATGGAAGTCCTGAGCCGCCTGCCCGAGCAGCTTCGTGTTGCGGGTGGCGATCTCAACGAGATGATCTCGCATGCCAAGACGCTCAACAACACGCCGCTCAAGGAGTATTTGGACGATAATCTTTCGTCGCTGGTTGCCGTGGCATCGAAGTATGTGTCTCAGATCGCTGCCGAGCTTGGCCGCGGTGTGTTCCCGCTCATCACCAATACGGCTTCGCAGTTGTTCGTTATCTTCCTTGGTCTGGTGCTTGCGTACTGGATGGCCTGCGACTACCCTCGCATGCACCACGAGATTTGCACCATCATCGGTCAGGAGAAGGAGACCTCGTACCGCTTTATGGTCGCCATCCTTTCTCGCTCTGTCGGCGGCTACATGCGCGGTATGGTCGTGACGTCCATCTGCGGTGGTTTCCTCGCCTTTATTGGTTTTATGATCATCGGCCATCCGTATGCGGCGCTCATGGCTATCTTTACCGGCATCATGCATTTGGTTCCGGTCGTCGGTCCTTGGGTGAGCGCAGCAATCGCCACGGTGCTCGGTTTCATGTTCAGCCCCATGTTGGCGTTATGGACGCTCATCGTGACGATGGTCGCGCAAAACGTCACCGACAACGTGATTTCTCCTAAGGTCATGCAGAGCTCGGTGCAGGTGCATCCCATCATGAGCCTCACGGCGCTCGTTATTGGCTCGGCACTCATGGGCCCTATCGGCATGATTATTGCCATCCCGCTGTGCGCGGCCCTCAAGGGCATCTTCGTGTACTACTTCGAGAATGAGACCGGCCGCCAGCTTGTGGCCTATGACGGCGCCGTGTTTAAGGGCACACCGTACCGCGATGCCGATGGCAACCCGGTCGCCGCCTACGACGCGCTCGGCGACGACACCTTCATTTACGAGTCCGAGCTCATCGGTAACGAGACTGCGCCCGAGGCCCAGGCCATGCCCAAACCCGAGCTCGATAATCCCTGGATGAAGCTCTCGGGCCTTCAGCCCGATGCTACGGGCTTTTTCAAGAATCCCTTCGCCAAAGACGACGATTTCAATATGAACGACGACACCAAAACCGGCATCGACGGCTCCATGGACGATTCGGATTCTAAATAGGTTCTATTAACGTTTCTTGAAGTTGTAAATGACAAGAAACGCGACCAAAGCGATTGATAGGGGGCCGGCTACATAGAAAAAGAGAACGTCAATTGCGTGTAGAGTGTAATAAGCCTTATCGCCGGACATTACTGTATACAATACGTATCCAAATGATGGTTGGTTTGCGTACCAGCATGAGAAGGCTAAGAGCGCTAAAAGTGCTACAACCAGAAGTGCATTCAGGACAAATCGTTTACTTTTCATCTATCGTTCCTTCCGGGTGAATCTTATATGCAATTATACAGCAGTCCTTTTTCAAAGGATCGCGCAGTACTAAATAACGTGCACTTTCGCTGGAGGGTCGCTGTTTGGCGACCCTCTTTTTTGCACGGGGGCGGTTGGATGGTAATATCGTTACGTTTGAACTGTTTCGATGTGAAACCGAGGAGATTCCCTCTATGAGTGCTGACTACCCGTCAATGACTACGGCCGAGATTCGCTCTAAGTTTCTCAACTTCTTTGAGGAGCGCGGTCTTAAGCTCTATCCTTCTTCGTCCCTCGTCCCCGACGATCCTTCTCTGCTGCTTGCCAACGCCGGCATGAACCAGTTTAAGGAGTACTACCAGGGCAAGAAGACCATGAAGGAGATCGGCGCGATCTCCTGCCAGAAGTGCGTCCGCACCAATGACATCGATTGCATCGGCGAGGACGGCCGTCACCTGTCGTTCTTCGAGATGCTTGGCGATTTCTCTTTTGGCGGCGTCTCCAAGGAGCTGGCTTGCGCTTGGGCCTTTGAGCTCATCACCAAGGAGTTTAAGCTGCCGCTCGACCGCCTGTACTTTACCGTCTTTACCGAGGACGACGAGACCCACGACGTGTGGCGTTCTCTGGGCGTTGCCGAGGACCACATCTCCCGCCTGGGAGAGGACGACAACTTCTGGGCCGCTGGCCCCACCGGTCCCTGCGGTCCGTGCTCCGAGATCTACTTTGACATGGGCGAGGAGGTCGGCTGCGGCAGCCCCGACTGCAAGCCTGGCTGCGACTGCGACCGCTTCCTTGAGTTCTGGAACCTCGTGTTTACCCAGTACGACCGCCAGGAGGACGGCTCCATGCCGGAGCTGCCGCACCGCAACCTCGATACGGGCATGGGCCTGGAGCGCATGGCCGCTATCATGCAGCACAAGACTGCTAACTACGACGGCGATCTGATGCAGCACCTCATCAAGCTCGGTGAGGAGATCAGCGGTAAGACCTATGACGCCGACGATTACTCCGGCGCCAGCCGCTCCCTGCGCATCATCGCCGACCACTCCCGTGCTGTCGACTTTATGATCTCGGACGGCATCCTTCCCGGCAACGAGGGTCGCGAGTACGTCCTTCGCCGTCTGCTCCGCCGTGCCGTGTTCCACGGTCGCCTGCTGGGCATCGAGGGCGCCTTCCTGACCAAGTTCATCGACGAGGTCAACGCTCAAATGGGCGAGGCCTATCCCGAGTTGCTCAAGAACGTCGCGCTCGTCAAGGGTATCGTCGCCTCCGAGGAGGAGCGCTTCTCCACGACGCTCGACAACGGCCGCGTGTACCTGGACGAGGCCCTGGCAGCGCTTGCCGAGGGCGCTGTGCTTCCGGGCGATGTCGCCTTTAAGCTGCACGACACCTTTGGTTTCCCCATTGACCTGACTGTCGAGATCGCCGGCACCGCTGGCCACGACGTCGACATGGACGGCTTCACTGCCTGCATGGAGGACCAGAAGGCCCGCGCCCGCGCTAACGCCAAGGGCGACGCCTGGGGTAGCTTCAACGACGTGTGGGTCGAGCTTTCCGACAAGGTCGCAGCGACCGAGTTCGACGGCTATGACAACGATGTGATCGAGGGCGCCAAGGTTGTCGCCATCGTGCGCAACGGCGAGTCCGTCGAGTCCGCAGCCGCGGGCGAGGATGTCGAGGTCGTGCTCGACCGCACCCCGTTCTATGCCGAGATGGGTGGTCAGCAGGGCGATGCCGGCAAGCTTTCCGCCGAGGGCGTTGTTCTGACCGTTGCCGACACCAAGAACCACAACGGCCTGTATGCCCACGTCGCGCACGTTGCCGATGGCACGCTGACTGTCGGTGCCGCTGTGACCGCCGCTCTCGACGCCGAGCGCCGTGGCTTCCTGCGCCGCAACCACACCGCCACGCACCTGCTCGACGCTGCCCTTAAGCAGGTCCTGGGCGAGCACGTCTCCCAGGCCGGCTCGCTGGTGACGCCCGAGCACCTGCGCTTTGACTTTACGCACTTCGAGGCCCTTTCCTCCGAGCAGCTCAAGGCTGTCGAGGACTTGGTCAACCAGCAGATCTTCGCCTCCAAGCCGGTCGTGACCCGTGTTATGGGCATCGACGAGGCTAAGGCTGCCGGCGCTGTTGCTCTGTTTGGAGAGAAGTACGGCGATGTCGTCCGCGTCGTCTCCGTGGGCGCCGAGGACCAGCCGTTCTCTCGCGAGCTCTGCGGTGGCACGCACGCTGCCAACACCGCCGAGATCGGCCTGTTCAAGATTATTTCCGAGTCCTCTACGGGCTCGAACGTCCGCCGTATCGAGGCCGTGACCTCTAAGGGTGCTCTCGACTATATGGCCGACCGCCTGGCACTCGTTGACGCCGCCGCTGCTGCGCTCAAGTGCCGCGTCGACGAGGTTCCCGCCCGTGTGGAGAACCTGCAGGTCGAGCTGCGCGAGACGTCCAACAAGCTCAAAAAGGCTCTGACCGGTGGTTCCTCCGACGCCATTTCCAGCGCCATCGAGGGTGCTGTCGAGCTCGGTGGCTACAAGCTCGTCGTTGCTGAGCTCCAGGGCCTTGAGGCTGCCGACCTGCGCAACGTATGGGATACCGTGCACCAGAAGGTCGCCGGCCCTGTCGCTTGTGTCGTCGCCAGCGTGACTGAGAAGGGCACTCCGGCCCTGCTCGCTGCCGGCTCCGATGACGCCGTGAAGGCCGGGTTCCACGCCGGTAATGTGATCAAGCAGATCGCGGGTCTGGTCGACGGTCGCGGTGGTGGCCGTCCCAACATGGCCCAGGCCGGCGGCAAGAATGCTGCCGGCATCGCCGATGCCCTCGCGGCCGCCAAGACCGCGCTCGGCGCCTAAGAATCTAAGAAGTCACTGTGGTCGCGCTTGCGCTGGACATAGGGGAGACCAGGATTGGCATCGCCGTCTCGAGCCGTGATGGCAAGATGGCGATGCCCGTCAAGGTGCTCCCGGCCGCCGAGGTCACCGGTATGGCCAAGACGTTCCGCTACCTGGTCGAAGACTATGAGCCCGACATCCTGGTAAGCGGACGTCCCCTGACCATGGCCGGTGAGCCCGGCCCCCAAGCCGAGCGCGTTGCCGCCGTGGCGCAAAAGATTGCCGACGAGCTCGATCTTCCGCTGGAGTTTGAGGACGAGCGTCTGTCCTCGCAAGAGGCCAAGCGTATCCTGCGCGAGCAGGGCCTCAACGAAAAGCAGATGAGGGGCAAGATCGACATGATTGCCGCCAGCCTTTTTTTGCAGACGTGGCTCGATCGTAAAAACGAGGAGGTTTCGCATGCCTAGTGCTTCCGATCCGCGCCAGCCGAATCGTACACGTCAGCCGGCGTCGCGCCCTGCCCAGCCTGGCCAGCGTCCGGCACAGCCGACGCAGCGCGCAGCTCAGCCTGCCGCGCGCCCGGTGCAGTCCTTCTCTCGTTCGGCCCAACCTGTTCAACGGACGGGTCAGCAGCCTTCTGCTCGTTCGGTTCAGCATCCGGCTTCTCACGCGGCTCAGCAGCCCACTGCTCGTACGGCCCAGCCTGCAGGCGGTACCCGCTTTAAGCAGCAGGCACCTACCCAGCGAACGCAGGCCCCCCAATCGCATTCTCATCACGCCCGCGGTTCGCATGGCGTTGCTCCGGCGACGCGCTCGAGCTACAACACGCATACTCGTCGCGGTGCTCAAAAGAAGAGCTCTCCGGTTCCCATGATCATCGGCGTTGTGGTGGCGGTGCTTGCGCTTGTCGCGATCGTTTTCTTTGTCGTGCCGGCCGTCAAGGGCTTCTTTGCCGGTGAGGATACGAAGGTCACGGCTGGTCAGCAGGTTACGGTAACCATTCCCGACGGTGCTTCGGGCGATACGATCGCCTCGATTCTCTCCGAGAACCATATCGTCGAGAATCCCAAGGATTACTATGCGGCGGTGAAAAAGCTCAACGCCGATATGTCGCTCAAGCCTGGTACCTATTTGTTCACCACACTCATGGACGCGACCAAGGTTGTTCAGCAGCTCATGGAAGGTCCCAACGCGGGCTCCAATGCGCTAACTATCCCTGAGGGCCTGACGGTCGATCAAGTCGCCGACCGTGTGGCCCAGGCCTACGATGGCATCTCTAAGGAAGACTTCCTCAACCAGGCTAAGGCCTCCAACTACGTGGACGACTATAGCTTCCTTAAGGGCGCCGCCAACGACTCGCTTGAGGGTTTCTTGTTCCCCAAGACCTATTCGTTGGGTGATTCGCCGACGGCCGATGGCGTGATTCGCGCTATGCTCGATCAGTTTAAGACCGAGTACAAGTCGCTTGACTTTGCGAGCTGCGAAGCCAAGATCAAGGAACGCTACGGTGTGGAGATGTCCGACTACGACATCGTCAACTTGGCCTCTATCGTTGAGCGCGAGGGCCTCAACGCCGATCAACGTGCGCATGTGGCCTCGGTTTTCTACAACCGCCTTGCCGGCAAGCTCGATGGCCTGCGCTATCTCAATAGCGATGCGACTATGATGTATGTCACCGGTGGCGAGGTTACCGCCGACGACCTGCAGAGCGATAGTCCGTATAACACCTATAAGCATGAGGGCCTGCCGCCCACGCCCATCTGCTCTCCGTCGCTCGAGGCACTCAAGGCCACGCTTGAGCCGACCGACTCCGATGACCTGTATTTCTACATTACGCAGGACGAGGAGTACTTCTCGCAAACCTACGAAGAGCATCAACAGTCTTGGAATTAGCATGAGGATTTTTAGCCCCAAACGATACGTTGCCTCGGTCGATCGCATCGACCTTGATGCCCTGTGGGCCGACGGCAAACGCGCCATTCTGCTCGATCGCGATAACACCCTGGTGCCGCGCGACACCGAGCAGGTTCCCGCCGCGGTTTCCGCTTGGCTCGAGGCCGCCCATGCCAAGGGCTTTAAGCTGTGCATGGTGTCCAACAACTGGCATCGCGACCAGGTCATGGCGTCGGCGCGCGAGCTGGGGCTCGAGGCCATTAGCCATGCCATGAAGCCGGCGCCATTTGCCCTCAAAGCGGGTCTTAAACGTCTGGGCGCCACGGCCGACGAGGCCGTGCTGATCGGGGATCAGCTTTACACGGACGTGTGGAGCGGTAACTTTGCCGGTGTTGACACTATTCTGGTCAAGCCGCAGGCAACCCAGGACCTGTGGTACACGCAGATCTTCCGTATCTTTGAGCGCCGGGCCCTGCGCGACCTTCCCTGCGAGGAATAGGTTTCGCCATGTCTCAGCACATCAAACACGGCTGCGACCATATCTTCTTTATCGGCTTTTTGGGCGCGGGCAAGTCGACGCTTGCGCGCAACGTGGGCACTATGTTCAAGCGTCGATTCATCGATACCGATCGTTTGGTTGTGCGTCGTTGCGGCAAGTCGGTGACCGAGATTTTTGAGACCGAGGGCGAGGATCGTTTTCGCGAGCTCGAGACCTCGGCACTCCGTTCGCTTCAAAGCGAGCGCAGTCTGCTGGTATCGTGCGGGGGCGGCATCGTCGAGACGCCGGTTAACATTGAACTGATGCACGAGATGGGTACCTGTGTGTACCTCGAAGGCGACTTTGAGGACTCGTTGCGCCAGATTCGCCGCTCCGATACCCGGCCTGATTTCCGCTCGCCCGAGCACGCCGCGCGCCTGTTTGAGCATCGCCGTCCGCTGTATCGCCAAGCCGCCGATATTACCCTTGATATTCGCAACAAGTCCTTCGAGGACGTTTCCTACCTTTGTGCCGAGAAGCTTTTGGAGCGTGGACTGCTATGATTCGCCGTCAACTTATCAATTTCCAAAACCGCAGTGTCGATGTCCGCGTCGGATTGGGCGCGTTCGAGGAGCTGTCGCGCATGTTTGCCTCGGCTGTGGGCAAGCCTAAGCGCGCGATGGTTGTTTGGAACGACGCCACATCCGAGCGTTTTGGCGAGGTCGTCGAGCATGCGCTGGTCGACGCCGGTTTTGCCGTGTCGCTGCTCGCCCTCGAGGTTTCTCCTGCCGGCGCTATGCTGGCCGATGCCGATACCGTCTTTGGCGCCCTGTCGGCTAACGGTATTACCTGCGACGATCTTGTTGTCGCTGTTGGTGACACGGCGACCTGTTCGGTCGTTTGCTGGTGTGCCAATCAGTGGTGCGGTCGCACCGAGTGCGCCTTGCTGCCGACGACGCTCGACGCCATGCTCACGGTTGCGACGACTATGAAGCCGCTCGTCGCCTCGTCGGCGAATGCACTTCCCGCTATCGCGTTCCGGCCCGAGCCAGGCTTGGTCGTGTGTGACCTCGACCTTGTTCGCGAGGCGGACCCTGAGGACCTCAAGCTCGGCTATGCGGTACTTGTTGGCACCATGCTTTCGAGCAGCAAGTCCCGCTGGAATCAGTTTACTGAGACCGTCCCCGAGATTCTCGCGGGTGAGGAGGTCGCGCTTGTCAATGCCATTCAGTGGTCTCAGACTGCCCGCAAGGACGTACTGATGGCCACGAACCCGAGCGCCCGCCATGCGCTCGATTTTGGCAAGACGGGGGAGCGTACCCTGCGCGCCTGCTTGGGCGATGCCGCTTCGCAGGTCCCTGCCTACCAGCTGTTGTCCGAGGGCATGCGCTTTGAGGCGCGCCTAGCACATGACGCCTGCGACTTCGATATCGATTACGTCTTTGAGGTCGATGACTGCCTGGAGGACTTTGGTATCGAGGAGCTTGCCTTCGATCTGGAGCCTGCCGCATATATCGAGGAGTTCCGCAGGCAGCAGTTTGTCCGCTCGAACCGCAGTATGTTGCCGCTGCCCGCGGCACTCGGCGCCATTCGTCTAACGAGCGTTGAGGACGAGGTTCTTGAGCGTCATGCTCACGCCTACTTGGCTTCTCGCAAAGAACTTCTCTAAGATTTATTGACATCCATCGTCTTTCGTATCATGTTGAGGTGCGGGTTTCCAATCGGTTGCGGATCGTATGCGATTCCGTCGTTCGGTTGAGACCCGTCCCGTCTATATAGAGACAACAAGAAAGGAATCTGCATGTCTGAGTTTGCTGCCGGTCCTGCCGGTCGTATCGAGCGTGTCCGTGCCCTGATGGCCGAGCGTGGCTACGACGCCATCGTGGTGCGCGACGAGGCCAACCTTCGTTGGCTTACGGGCGTGAAGGGCGTCTTCGACTACACCTTCGAGTTCCCGCACGCTGCGTTTATTACGGCCGACCAGTGCCTGTTCCACACTGACTCGCGCTACCTCAACAGCTTTGAGGAGAACACGCCCGCCGGCAGCCCCTGGGTCTACGACATGGACGAGGGCACCATCCCCGGTTGGGTCGCCGGCAAGATCGCGGCCAACAAATGCCGCGTCTGCGCTGTCGAGGACGATATGCAGATTAATTTCTACCAGGGTATTCAGCGCGGCCTGGAGGACCGCTCCGTTGCCTGCATGCTGCCGCTGATGCACGACGACATCCGCAAGATGCGCGCCATCAAGGACGCCGAGGAGATTGAACTCATGCGCCATGCGCAGTCGATCACCGATGCCGCCTTCCAGCACATGCTCGGCTTTATTAAGCCCGGTATGACCGAGAAGCAGGTACGCAACGAGCTCGAGAACTTTATGTTCGCCAAAGGTGCCGACAGCCTGGCCTTCGGTTCCATCGTCGCGAGCGGCCCCAACACCGCCAACCCGCATGCCGTCCCGAGCGACCGCGTGATCGAGAAGGGCGACTTTGTCCTGATGGACTACGGCGCGGGATACTGCGACTACCGCTCCGACATGACTCGTACCGTCGTGATGGGCGAGCCCACCCAGGAGCAGCTCGACCTGTACGCGCTCGTGCGCCGTACGCACGAGGAGTGCGTCGCCGCCATCCATCCGGGCGTCGAGGGCAACGACATCTTCAAGCTTTCCAAGAAGATCATCGGCGATGCCGGCTATGGCGATTACTACAACCATGGCTTGGGTCACGGCGTGGGCATCGACATCCATGAGCTGCCCAACTTTAACCGCAGCAAGAATATCATCGAGGTCGGCTCGGTTATCACCATGGAGCCCGGCGTCTACCTGCCCGGCGTGGGCGGCGTGCGCCTGGAGGACTACGGCGTGGTCACCGAGAACGGCTATGAGCCCTTCACCAAGACCCCGCACGACCTGCACGTTATCGACTGCTAGTTTACTTCAGTAGATAGTTTGGGGCGGGGCGTCCGGATTGATTCGGACGCCCCGCGTTCTCTTTTTATGCGCTCGCCGCAGGCGCCGTCTGCAAGTGTATAATTTCTGTCGTATGTAATTTGGACGCTTGTGCGTTCTGCCCATAACAAGAAAGGTCGCTATGCCTACCATTTCCACCGCCGACTTCAAGAACGGCCTCGGTCTCCGCATCAAGGACAAGGTCTACACCATCGTCGAGTTCCAGCATGTCAAGCCGGGCAAGGGCGGCGCGTTTGTGCGCTACAAGACCCGCGACATCAAGAGCGGCCGCGTCGTCGAGAACACCTGCAACGCCGGCACCAAGTTCGAGAGCGTCATGCTCACCACCCGTGAGTTCCAGTACCTCTACAACGATGGCACCGACTACATCTTCATGGACAACGAGTCCTATGAGCAGGTTCCCGTTCCCGAGGACATGGTGGGCGAGAACTCCAAGTGGCTGCGCGAGAACGACATCTGCCAGCTGCTCTTCGCCGACGATGAGCTCATGGGCGTGACTCCGCCGATGTTCATCGAGACCACCATCGTCCAGACCGACCCGGGCTTTAAGGGCGACACCGTCCAGGGTTCCACCAAGCCGGCCACGATCGACACCGGCGCTGTCATCCAGGTCCCCATGTACCTCAACGAGGGCGAGGTCATCAAGGTTGACACCCGCGACGGCAAGTTCGTCTCCCGCGTCTAGCAACCAACTCTTCTAGGAGGACTCATGCCCCAGGAAATCAAGATTGACGGCATCGGCATTTCGCCCGATGTTCTGACCGCCATCGTCTCGCGCGCCGTGTCCGATGTCGAGGGCATCGCCTCCGTTGGCGTCAAGGACCTTGCCACCAACCTTGTCTCCATGATGCTCTCGTCCAAGGCCCCGGCTTCTGAGCCGGCGGTCGAGGCCGAGGTCGTCGGCGACAAGCTCGCACTCACCGTGCGCGTCGTGGTGTTCTTTGGCTATCCGTTCAAGAAACTCGCCGAGGCCGTTCGCGCTGCCGTGGTCGCCGCCATCGATGCCCAGGTTGGCGTTGAGGTCGAGCGCGTTGACGTTTGCATCGACGGCCTCGTTTTCCCCAAGGAGTAACCTTTGAGCCTTAAGGTTTATCGCGGGCGTACGCTTGCCCGCAGTCAGGCGCTGCAGCTGCTGTTCCAGGCCGAGGCCACGGACAGCCCGCTCGAGCGCGTCCTCGAGGGTGATTTCCTGATCTCGAAGGGTCCCCTCGATCCCTATGCGCTGGAGCTGTGCCGAGGTGCCTACGAGCATATCGACCGCATCGACTGTGCTCTGCGCTCCGTTGCCAAGAACTGGGATCTTATGCGCATGCCCGGCGCCGACCGCAACCTGCTGCGTATCGCCGTTTACGAGATGCGTTTCCTCACCGACGAGGAGGTCTCGGACGCCATCGTGATCAACGAGGCCGTTGAGCTTGCCAAGGCCTATGGCACCGACCAGTCCGCGTCGTTCGTCAACGGCGTGCTGGGTAAGATCGCTCGCAGCGAGGAGCTGCCGGGCGAGGACCTATACCAGGAGCTGCTGGCCGAGGATCGCGCTCGCGAGGAGGCACAGGCTGCCGAGGCTGCCGCAAAGGTTGCGGTTGCTCAGGCCGAGGCCGGCGTTCTCGACGAGGACGCTGAGGTCGCCGAGGCCGAGACCGGTACCGTCGAGGAGTAGCCATGCCAGAGGGTTCCGTCCGCAACTTCGACGAGATTTCGGACCGCTTGGACCAGATCATAGCTACCGTTCGCTCTAAGGATACGTCCTTGGAGCGTTCGCTCGATCTGTTTGACGAGGCGATTGAGCTGGGCTCCCGTGCGGTCGACATGGTCGATAAGTTTGAGCTGACGCCGCGTGAGGCCGACAAGCTCGAGCAGGAATACGATGAGGATGCGGCAAACGAATCCCAGGATAGCTAGGCCGCATCTCCGGATACGAATGGTTGATGGCATTCATGAAACGCGTGCGTCTTGATGACGAACTGATTTCACAGGGCATCTGCGCCGATCGCGCGGATGCCCTTCGCACTCTTATGGCTGGCTTGGTCTCGAGTGGCGGCGAGCGCTTGACTTCGCCGGGCCTTAAGGTGACCCCGGGCCTGCCGTTGCACGTGAAGGGGCGCATTCCCTATGTTGGCCGCGGCGGTCTTAAGCTCGAAGGCGCGCTTGATACGTTTGGTATCAATCCGACGGGCCTTGCCTGTCTGGATGTGGGCTGCTCTACCGGCGGCTTTACCGATTGCCTGCTCAAGCGCGGAGCTGCGACCGTTGTCTCGGTGGACGTTGGTCGCGCCCAGTTCGATTGGTCGTTACGTCAGGACGATCGCGTGACGCTGCATGAGCGCACAAACGTGACGCAGCTGCCTGAGCTTGGCTATGCCGGCGCCATCGACCTGGCTGTGTGTGATGTCTCGTTTACCAGCATCGCGAACATTATCGATGCGGTGCTGGCGTGCCTGGCGCCTACGGGTGCATTCTGCACGCTTGTAAAGCCGCAGTTTGAGGCTCCGGCGGCGCTGGTGGGTGAGGGCGGCATTGTGACCGATCCCGCCGTGCGCCGCGATACACTCGTTGCGGCAGTTGAACTCTTTGCTGCCAAGGGGCTGTTCCCGGTCGATGTGTGCGTGTCGCCCATTCATGGTGCCAAGGGAAACGTTGAGTTTTTCCTGTACGGCACGAGATTTGACCCCGGCGACCGCACGCAAGACGAGCTGCAATTCCAGGTATCGGTTTTGAGCGAGAAAGCTGCAACGCTATGAAGGTCTTTCTGGTTCCCAATTACTACAAGCAAGAGGCGGTTGAGAGCGGCCTGATGCTCGAGCTTTGGCTGACGCGCCAGGGCTATGAGGTCGCATGGGCTGCCGACCAGCGATCGAAGATTCAAAGCACGCCTGATATTGACGGCTCCGATCTGGTCATTACGCTCGGCGGCGACGGTACGTTGCTGCGCGCTGCCCGCATCCTCAACCATCGCGAGATTCCTATCCTCGGTCTTTCCTATGGTCACCTGGGCTTTTTAACTGCTGCGAGCCCCGAGGAGCGCGACATTCTGCAGGTCGTGAGCGACGCCCTTTCCGGCGAGCTGCACGTGAGCCGTCGCGCCACCATCGCCGCGGATATCGTGTCCGTGCGCGACGATGGCACGAAGGATGTCGTGCGCACGTTCGCCCTCAACGACATGGCGCTCACGCGCGGCCCCCTGTCCGATATGGTTGAGTTCGACATCACGGTGTCGGGCCACCATATCGATCGACTGCGTGGCGACGGCGTGGTCGTGTCCACGGCGACTGGTTCTACGGGGTACGCGCTCAGTGCAGGTGGCCCCATTGTGAGCCCCGACTATACGGGTATGGTCTGCGTACCCATTGCGCCGCACACCATTCAGGCCCGTGCCTTCTTGACTTCGCCGAGTGATGTCGTCGAAATCTTTATGTCCGATGATCGCCCGAGCGTTCCGGCGATCGCTATCGATGGACAGTTTATTACCTGCGACGGCACGGTCGAGAGCGTGGCCGTGCGCCGAGGCCCCGGCGATGTGCTGCTGCTCGACTACGGCCCCGAGAGTTTTTACAACTCGGTGAGCCGCGTATTCTACGGAGTGCGTCATGATCGATGAGCTGCAGGTTTCCAACATTGCACTCATTCGCGAGGCGACGTTGGTTCCGAGCGCGGGCCTAACGGTTCTGACTGGAGAAACCGGCGCCGGTAAGACCGCGCTGCTCTCGGCCCTCAAGCTTATTTTGGGCGAGCGTGCGGATTCTTCGACGGTGCGCGAGGGCGAGGCGCTTGCTAGCGTTGAGGCGCGGCTGTTCGACGGTCCACACGACACGGAGGGTTTCACGGTCCAGCGTAGCCTTTCTGCCGAGGGCCGCAGCCGCGTGAAGATTGACGGCCGCATCGCCAGCGTGCGCGAGCTTTCGGAGCGCGTTGGCGTGATGATGGATCTGTGCGGCCAGCACGAGCACCAGCGCTTGCTCGATCCGGCGCATCACGTTGCGATGGTCGATGCGTGGGCGGGACGTTCTGCGCTCGAGGCGCTCGAGCACTACCGTGCTTGCTTTAAAGCCTCGCGCGCGGCTGCCAAGGAGGTTCGTCGCGTCGAGGAGGCCTCGCGTGCGCAGGGGAGTCGTGTCGAGGAGGCGCGCTTCGCCCTGGAGCGCATTGCCGAGGTCGACCCCAGGCCGGGCGAGTATGAGGAACTCGAGGAACTGCTGCCGCGCTCCGAACATGCCGAGGTACTGGTTGCCACTGCTAGCGATGCCCATGCATCGCTTGTCGCCGAAGGGGGAGCGCTCGATGCCGTGAACAACGCCGTGGCAGAGCTTTCCCGTATGGCTACCGTCGATCGCAAACTGGGCGACATTGCCGATGCGCTTTCGGATGCCTGTATCTCCCTTGAGGATTGCGCGAACGAGCTTCGTGCCTATCGCGATGGGGTCGCCTTCGACCCGCGCGAGCTCGCCCGCATGCGTGAGCGGTATTCCGACCTCAAGGGGCTGTTGCGTCAGTGGGGCCCCACCATGGACGATGTTTTTGCCATGCGCGATCGCTCGCAAGAGCTGCTGTCCCTGGTCGATGATGGCGATGAACAGATCAAAAAGGCGCGTGAGGCACTCGGGAGCGCCGAGCGCGAGTTGTTTGCCGCTGCCAAGGCACTTAAGCGCGCTCGCAATACGGCGGCCCCGCGCTTCTGCCACGAGGTTGGCCGCCAGATGGCGCGCTTGGAGATGGGTAGTGCCGAGCTCGTCTGGGAGTCGCGCGATCTTCCCCGTGCTGAGTGGACGCCCGTTGGTCCTTCGAGCTACGAGCTGCTATACCGCAGCGGTGCCGGTTTGACGCCGCGCCCCCTGCGTCGAATTGCGTCGGGCGGCGAGCTCAGCCGCGTCATGCTGGCAAGCAAGGTTGTCCTCGGTAACGCGGACGGTGTCGATACGCTGGTGTTTGACGAGGTCGATGCTGGTGTCGGTGGCTCCACGGCGCGTGCGCTCGCGGGCGTGCTGGCAAATCTTGCCGCTACGCATCAGGTGATTGTCGTAACCCACTTGGCGCAGGTCGCCGTCATGGCTGACAAGCATTATGTTGTCAGCAAGGAACCGGGCGATGTTCCCCAGACGCATTTGGACGAGGTAACCGGCGAAGCGCGTACCGCCGAGATCGCCCGCATGTTGAGCGGCGATCAATCGGAGGCAAGCTTGGCCCACGCAAAGCAGATGCTCAAAGAAGCTCGAGGTTAGGTCGTATCAGCGGTGTTGATGGGACAAAATAGACTGAAATTTTTGTCCCACTACGCGTTTTACTCAACGACCTTATCCGGCTGGATGAGCTCCTCGTAGTAGCTGATATGTTCGCGAGCGTCTTCAATCTCGGGCAGCAGGAAGTTGTAGATGACTTCGATGATCATCGTGGCACTGATCTTAGAGAACGCAAAGTCGCCTGTCGTCAGCAGCGCTTCGTGGTTGACGGTATTAAAAGTGTAGTCTGCCAGACGCGCGAGCGGGGATTTGCTGTCGCTGCTGATGACGACTACGGTTGCGCCGCAGTTGCGAGCCGCTTTTGCCATGCGATTCAGTCGGCGCGATTTGCCGGAGTTTGAGATGAGCACGATGACGTCACCCGGGCGCAACGTGAGCGCAAAGCCGATTGATGTCTCGCTAATGGTGCTCGCCATGCAGCGCAGGCCCAGCTGCGAAAACTTAAACGTCGCATCGAGCGCGACCGCGTTCGTATTGCCCACAGCTGCAAACTCAATAACCCCTGCATGCTTAAGGGCATGCACAACAGCCGCCAGCGTATCGTGGTCGATCCCGTCGATGGTCGCATTAAGCTCGCTCACCTTGGCAGCCAGGATGTTCTTAAGGCTCTGCTCCATGTTGTCGAGCGATACCTCGTCGGTCAGGCCCTCGTTGCGCTGACTCTCCAAGTCGCGCGCCAACGAAAACTGAAAGCTGCGGAAGCTGCCAAAGCCAAGCTTGCGGCAGAAGCGCGAAACGGTCGCCTCGGACGTGGCGGCGGCGCGCGAGAGCTGAGCCGCCGTGAGGCGTGGCGCCTCGGACTGGTGCTCCAATATATAGTCGACAATGCGCTGCTCGGACTCGCTGTATCCCTGATGGGTACTAATGAGGGAAAGTGCGCTCTTGCTACTATCGGTCATGGATGGCTCCTGGTTGGCATGAAAATCGGACTCGTTTTGTAATGTCATAGTATAGGGGGATTTTCAATTACAAGATACACCTTGCCGTTTCAAGTGTTGATGGTAAACTTTCACTTACCGTTTACGGTTATGAAAGAACCTTTCACCGGAGAATTGCGCCTTGTCTCTTCTCACGCGGACGGTAGGTTGGTATCTTTCAGTTGTGGAAAAGCGCGCAAGGACGCGCGTGTAGGGGAGCGCCCGCGGGCGCTGTACTCAAGAAGGAGGGACACATGGCTAAGTTTGACATCATCGCCGCGACCGGTTGCCCGACCGGCATTGCGCACACCTTCATGGCGAAGGAGGCGCTGGAGAAGGCAGCTGCCGAGCGTGGTCTGACCATTAAGGTCGAGACACATGGCCAGGTCGGTGTCGAGAACGAGCTCACCAAGAGCGAGATCGCCGGTGCCAAGGCCGTCGTCGTCGCAGCCGATAAGGATGTCCAGGCTGAGCGTTTCGCCGGTAAGCCCATGGTTTCCGTTGGTGTTTCCAAGGCCCTGTCTGTCGAGGCTGCTGGTAAGCTGATCGACCGCGCGCTCGCCGCCAAGGGCGACGACACGGTTGCCGCTGCCGCCGATGTCGAGGATGAGGTCGAGGAGAAGGAGTCCATCGGTCACGTCATCTACAAGCACCTCATGAACGGCGTCAGCCACATGCTGGTCTTCGTCGTTGCCGGTGGTGTTCTGACCGCCATTTCGTTCCTGTGGGGCATCACGTCCTTTGATTCGACGGCTGCCGACTACAACAGCTTTGCCGCGATGCTCAAGATTATCGGCGGTATCGCCATGAACCTCATGGTTCCGGTGCTCTCCGCCTACATCGCCGAGTCTATCGGCAAGCGCCCGGCGCTCGTCCCCGGCTTTGTTGCCGGTATGATTGCCATCCAGGGTCTTCCCATCAACGCCGATACCGGCATGATCGACGCTGGAGGCTCGGGTGTGGGCTTCGGCTTCCTGGGCGGCATCGTCGGCGGCTTCCTCGCTGGCTATGTCATCCTGCTGCTCGAGAAGGCTTTCTCTAAAATTCCCGCGAGCCTTAATGGCCTGAAGGCAATCTTCCTGTATCCGCTGTGCTCTACCGCCATCGTCGGCCTGGTCATGCTCGGTATTTCCGGCCCCATGGCTGCCATTAACCAGGGCATGATGGATTTCCTGCAGAGCCTCGGTAACTCCGGTCCGGTGATCCTTGGCCTGGCCATCGGCTGCATGTGCGCCTTTGATATGGGCGGCCCGGTCAACAAGGCTGCTTACGCTACTGGCACCTTCCTGCTCGGTACCGCTCTCGAAGCTGGCGTCGGCACCGAGACCTACAACTTCGGCACCAACTTCATGGCTGCCGTCTCCGCCGCTTGCATCGTTCCGCCGCTGATCACCACCTTCGCCGTCGTTGTCGGCAAGAAGTACTTCAGCCAGGAGGATCATGACGCCGGTATCGTCAACCTCATCCTTGGTTGCACCCACATCACCGAGGGCGCCATTCCGTTCATGACCAAGAACATCTGGCCCGTCATGCCCATCATGATGCTCGGTTCTTCCATCGCTTCCATCTTGACCATCTTCTTCAACGTTCACGATCCGGCGCCTCACGGCGGCTTCCTGGTCCTGCCCGTTGTCGAGAACGGCCCGCAGTGGGTCCTCGCGATCCTCATCGGCGCTGTGGTCGGTGGCATCCTGTTCGTGGCCTTTAAGAAGTACGACTTTGAGAAGAACCAGAAGGCCGCTCCTGCAACCAAGCCGGTTGAGGCCCCCAAGGCCGCTGCCGTCGAGGCCCCCAAGGCCGAGGCTGCTGACTTCGTGAAGGTCGAGAACGTCTTTGTCGCCGAGGACTTCGCTTCTCGTGACGAGGCTCTGAGCTTTGTCTCCAACCAGGCCGTTAAGGCCGGTATCGCCGGCGATGCCGACGCCGTGATGAACGCCTTCCTGGCCCGCGAGGCCGAGGGCACCACGGGCATGATGGAGGGCTTCGCCATTCCGCATGCCAAGTCCGACGCCATCACCGAGGCCGCTGTCATCGTCGTCAAGGACGACTCTGGCGTGACCGGTTGGGACACCATGGACGGCGCTCCCGTCAACGTTGCCATCGCCCTGCTCATCCCGGGCGCTCAGGCTGGCACCACGCACCTCAAGATCCTGTCCAAGGTCGCCGAGGCGCTTATGGACGAGGACTTCCGTGCCACCGTCAAGGGTTCCACCAACGCCGCCGAGATCGCCAAGACGATCAACGCCCGCCTGGTCTAATCCCACGGTACGCGAATACCATCGCCCCCTGTATAAAAGGCGGAGTCCCTCTCCAGGGCCTTCGCCTTTTTCTATCCCTCCCATAAGTTGCGGTGAAATAGGGACTGTTTAAACGATTCAACCCCAAATTTAGTCCCTATTTCACCGCAACTTATAAAAGGTCATAGAGGGGGCTACCTATCGAGTCTTTGTCGCGAACGGTTCATCAGCCTGAATTCCGTTTGCACGATATTGCTCTGGACCGACCGATTTTCCGCAGCTCGCCCGCCGGGCGGGGCGGTTAAGTTTGTCGCGAGTTCCGCACGCAAAGGAAAGCACTTAATGTGCTTTCCGTCTTGCGCAGGACTGTAGAGCAGCAAACTTAACCGCCCCGCCCGGCGGGCGAGCGTGCAGGAACGACATCTGTCCAACAATTCGTCCGAAACATAATGAAAAACCGTTTGATGTGAGTTAATATAAACAACGTCGTGAATCTGACTCCTGCCACATGCATGACAGGGGTTAAACACAAAAAGGAGTCAATTATGGTTTCTGAGAAGGCTACCCTCGTTAATCCTCAGGGTCTGCACATGCGTCCGGCTGGTCTGTTCGCCTCCACCATGGGCAAGTACGCCTGTGACGTGACGGTCGTCACCCCCGAGAAGGAGGTCAACGGCAAGTCCCCGATGGCCCTCATGGCTGCTGGTATCCCCTGCGGCACCGAGGTCGAGGTCAAGTGTGACGGCGCTGACGAGGCCGAGGCTCTGGCTGCTGCCATCGAGCTCATCAAGAGCGGTCTTGGCGAGTAGAACTCAAACGGGTCGCATGTTGAACAACTAAGTTCATATTTGGGGGCGCAGTGACCTGTTGTAAGGTAACTGCGCTCTTTTGTCATGGATATGGCAAAACGCTTTATCACATGACACGGAGAGAGGAATGGGAATGTATCAGGGAGTCAACGCTTCCGAGGGCATCGGTATCGGCACCGTCATGGTCGCCGTCGATCCCGACTTGACTTTTGAGCCGCACGAGGTTGCTGATTCGGCAGCAGAGAAGGAGCGCTATCAGACCGCTCTTTCGGTCTTCTGCGAGAAGACCCAGGCTCAGGCCGACCACATGAAGGAGACGGTGGGCGAGGCCGAGGCCGAGATCATGAGCGGACACATTGTCCTGGCTCAGGACCCGGGCATGACCGACGCCATCAACGCCGCCATTGACGGCGGTACCTGCGCCGAGCAGGCGCTCATGGACACCTCGACCATGTTCGAGAACATGTTCCTGTCCATGGACGACGAGATGTTCCGTCTGCGCGCGGCCGACATCGCCGACATCCGTACCGGTATTCTGGCCGAGTTGCTGGGCAAGGAGGTCGTCGACCTCTCCGTCCTGCCCGAGAACACCGTCGTTGTCGTGCACGACCTCACGCCGTCCATGACCGCCACGATCGATAAGACCCACGTTGCCGGTATCGTCACCGAGACCGGTGGCCGCACGTCGCACTCCGCGATCATCGCGCGCGCCCTCGAGATCCCGGCTGTCCTTTCGGTTTCCAACAGCTGCACCGCTCTGCGCAACGGCATGACCGTTGTCGTCGACGGTGGCAAGGGTATCGTTGAGGCCGATCCCGACGAGGAGACGCTCGCCGCATACACCGCCAAGGCCGAGGCCTTCGCTGCCGAGAAGGCAGCCCTCGAGGCCTTCCGCGGCAAGCCGTCCGTGACTGCCGATGGCATCAAGAAGATCATCGCCTGCAACATCGGTAACCCCGATGACGTGCCCAACGCGCTCGATCACGACGCCGAGGCCATCGGTCTGTTCCGCTCCGAGTTCCTGTTCATGGACTCTGCTGAGCTTCCTTCCGAGGAGGAGCAGTTCAACGCCTACCGTAAGGTCGCCAGCGCGCTCAAGGGTGCTCCGGTCATCATCCGCACGCTCGATGTTGGCGGCGACAAGGAGATTCCGTATCTGCACATGGTCAAGGAAGATAACCCCTTCATGGGCTTCCGCGCCGTGCGTTACTGCCTGGCCAATCCCGACCAGTACAAGGTCCAGCTCCGCGCTCTGCTGCGCGCTAGCGCCTTCGGTGACGTCAAGATCATGATCCCGCTCGTCACCTGCGTCGAGGAGGTATTGGCTGTCAAGGAGCTCGTCGAGCAGTGCAAGGCCGAGCTGACCGAAGAGGGTCGCAAGTTCAACGAGAACATCGAGGTCGGCATCATGGTCGAGACGCCCGCCGCTTCGCTGCTCGCAGACCGTCTTGCCGAGGTCGCCGACTTCTTCTCCATCGGCACCAACGACCTGATCGGTTACACCATGTGCGCCGACCGTGGTAACGACACCATCTCCAACCTGTACCAGGTTTACTATCCCGCCGTGCTCCGCTCGCTCAAGAACATCATCGAGAGCGGCGTGAAGGCCGGCATCATGGTCGGTATGTGCGGCGAAGCCGCTGCCGATCCGCTGCTCGAGCCGCTGCTGATCAGCTGGGGCCTGGAGGAGTTCTCGATGAGCGCTCCTTCTATCCTGCGCGCCCGCAAGACCATCAGCCAGTGGACCAAGGCCGAGTGCGACGAGCTCGCCGAGAAGGCGCTCGCCTGCAACACCGCAGCCGAGGTCAAGGCACTGCTCGAGTCCGCAGCTCGCTAATTTGGTATCAGAGGTAACCGCGTGGTTGGAATGGGCCGGCCACGCGGCCCTCACATATACAGGGGGTACTGTAAATGTTCTACACGCTAACCGCTAACCCGGCTGTCGACATGACGGTTTCGAGCTCTCCGCTCGAGCCCGATGAGAACGTCCGCACCGGCTCGGCCAGCTACACGGCTAACGGCAAGGGCCTTGACGTGTCCTTCGCCTTTAAGAAGATGGGCGTTGACACCGTCGCACTCGGCTTCTTTGCTGGCTTCACGGGCAAGTTCATCGTTGAGGAGGTCATGAACCTGGGTTGCCTCTGCCGCCCGGTCTGGACCGACGGTATCACGCGCATTAACACCTACGTCAACGATGGCCAGCACGAGTACGGCATCCTGAACCCGGGTGCTCCGATCACGCCGCAGCACCAGGAGGAGCTCTACAACATCCTGGACACCGCGGGCGATCTTGAGTGCCTGATCGTCTCCGGCTCCGTGCCTCCCAAAGCTACGCCCGACTTCCTGGCTCAGGTCATGGAGCACGCTCAGGCTCGTGGCGCCGACGTCGTCCTGGACCTGTCCTCCGACAAGCTCAAGGAGCTCGCTCACAAGAAGCCGCTTCTCATCAAGCCGAACCATCACGAGATGAAGGCCATCTTCGGCGTGCCGGTCGACACCGACGACGAGGTTCGCGTTGCCATGAAGATGGCTCACGACGCTGGCGTTCAGAACGTGCTGCTCACCCGTGGTAGCCGCGGCGACGCTTACTTCTCCAACGGCGAGGACATCTGGTACGCCAAGCGTGAGTTCAACATCAAGCTGGTTTCTTCCGTCTGCGCCGGCGATTGCACCCTCGCTGCGTTCCTGCACAAGTGGTACAGGGATCGCGACAACGTCGAGGAGGCCATGAAGCTCGCTATGGCCACCGGCGCTAACGTTGCCGAGTCCGTCGGCATTGGCGACTTTGGTCACGTCGACGAGTACAGCAAGCGCGTTGCTGTCCGCAAGCTCGATCGTCAGTAATCGAAACGCGACATATTCGTGCACATGCGGCGCCCCGGTTTCGGCCGGGGCGCCTTTTTGTTCCGCCAGGGGGGGGTGTCCTGCCGTACTTCATCGCTTCCACACCGTTCACCGAGTTGTCCTAGCCTTTTGTCGATGCGTGGAATATACTTTCATTAACACGTTGCTTCGTGAAAGGAACATTCATGATTTACACGCTCACTGCAAATCCCGCCATTGACTACAACATCGCCTGCGACGGTCTTGACGCCAACACCGTCACGCGTACCCGCAACGCCGTCTACACGCCCAACGGCAAGGGCCTCAACGTCTCGTTTACGCTTGACCACTACGGTGTCGACACCACGATCCTGGGTTTCTTCGCCGGCTTCTCGGGTGAGTTCATCGTTAAGGGCGCCGAGGCCCTGGGCGTGCCCGTCAAGCCCGTGTGGACCGACGGCATCACGCGCGTCAACGTGTTCCTTAATGCCGGCCCCGACACTGAGTACAACATGGTCAACGCTGGTGCCGCCATCAACGAGGCCAATGAGCAGGAGATGTTTGAGCTCATCGATTCGCTCGATGACATGACCTGCCTGGTTATCAGCGGCTCGCTGCCTCCCAACACTTCCGAGGGCTTCCTGGCCGAGGTCCTGCGCCGCGTCAAGGCCAAGGGGGCCGAGTTCGTCCTCGACATCTCGAGCCATCAGCTGGCAGACCTTATTGCCATGGAGCCGCTGCTGATCAAGCCCAATGACGACGAGCTGCTCGACATCTTTGGCATTAAGGTGAGCGGTGGCGACGACGAGTCCGTCAAGGGCGCGATGGCCGAGCTGCACGCCAAGGGCGCCAAGAATGTACTGCTGACCCTTGGTGGCGATGGCGCGTATTTCTCCAACGGCGAGCACATCTGGTTTGCCAACCGCACCTTTGAGGCCAAGCTGCTGTCGACCGTCTGCGCCGGCGATTCCTCGCTCGCTGCCTTCCTGTCCGTGTGGCACGACGCTCCCGAGCGCGTCGAGGACGCCCTGCGCCTTTCGATGGCCACTGGCGCCAACGTGGTCGAGTGCCCCGGTCTGGGGGATTTTGCCAAGGTGGACGAATATAAGAAGCACATCGAGGTTCGCCAGGTCTGCTAGTTCCGGCACCTTGTCTGAATAGTTTGATTATTTCGCATCCGTCTTAGACTAGGACGGATGCGTTTTTGTTTATCGGACTTGCGTGTGCAGTGGAGGCTGTTTCTTGCTAGACTTCTTGCAGACGCAATCGATAGCCAATTTGATAGTCGCAGGAGGCCATAGGCATGTGCAATGTTTCGCTCAACGGTACTCAACCGTCCGATGCGTCCCTGCGCGTCCTGCGCGCGCTTGAAGCGGCTGGTCTTGAGGCTTGGTACGTGGGCGGTTGGGTGCGCGACGCCCTTATGGGGTACCCCAGCCACGATGTTGATATGTGCTGTAGCGGCCTGTGGCAGGAGTCCAAAGCGGCGCTCGAGGCCGCCGGCATCGCGGTTGTGGAATCGGGCATTAAATTTGGCGGAATCACGGCTATTTCCGATGGCGAGCGTATTGAGGTCACCACCTACCGCCTAGACGGCTTTTACACTGATGGCCGCCATCCTCAGAATGTGGAGCGTGCAGCGTCGCTTGAGGACGATTTGGCGCGTCGCGACTTTACCGTTAACGCTATGGCCTGGCATCCTCAGCGCGGTCTTGTCGACCGCTATGACGGCCAGGGCGACCTGGACCGTAAACTCATCCGCGCCGTTGGAGATCCCAAGCGTCGTTTTAACGAGGACGCGCTTCGCATGCTGCGCGCGGTGCGTTTTGCCTGCCGTCTGGATTTTATGATCGAGCCTAAGACCAAACAGGCGCTTGCCGAGTGCGCGCCGTTGCTCGATGCCGTGGCACGCGAGCGCGTGGGTATTGAGCTTGAGGGCATCCTTTCGACCGGCCACGGGGGAGACGCGATGCTGCGCTATCCCGAGCTTGTTTGCGCCGCCGTGCCCGAGCTCGCGCCCGCTCGCGGGTTTGACCAGCGCAGCGTCTACCATGCGTTTAACGTCTACGAACATATTGCCCGCGTGCTGACGGTGGCAGGGGAGCTGGCGCTGTGCGATGGCGTCGCGCCCTCGTCGAGCCTTATGTGGGCGGCGTTTTTGCACGACGTCTCCAAGCCCGATTGCTTTACGGTCGATCATGCCGGTAGCGGACACTTCTACGGCCATCCCGAGCTCGGCGCCAAGAAGGCGCGTGTCATCATGGATCGCCTGGCGCTCTCGCACGATTTGGTGCGCGATGTGTGTCTGTTGATCAAATACCATGACAAGCCGCTGCGTCCCGAGCGATCCTGCCTGCTCAATATGATGCGCGCGCTTTCGGGCGAGGGTGTCGATACGCCGCGTCTGATGGACGAGCTCATGGACCTTAAGCGTGCCGACACACTTGGCAAGGCCCCGTCGTGCTTCTATTACGTTGAGACGATTGAGGAGATGCGCGCGATGGCGCACGAGCTGCTGAGGGCGGGGGAGCCCTATACGCTCAAGATGCTCGCCATCAACGGCGGCGACCTGATCCGTGCTGGAGTCAAGCCCGGGCCGGAACTGGGGCAGCTTCTCAACTCCGCCCTCGACGCCGTGATCGAAGACAACATTCCCAACGATCGCGAAGCTCTTTTGGTCCATCTTAACTTGAATTAGCTACCTAGTTTACCTGCGTGTTCCATAACCTGCCGACAATTTTTTGGCAATTTGGAATTTCTTCTTGCGCTGACGTTTTTTGTCCCGTAATATATTTCCTCGCAGCACGGCAGTGCAGATGTCATGTGGCCCGTTCGTCTAGCGGTTTAGGACGCCGCCCTCTCAAGGCGGAGATCACCAGTTCGAATCTGGTACGGGCTACCATTTCTTTTCTGCTGAGGCTTATGGCCCGTTCGTCTAGCGGTTTAGGACGCCGCCCTCTCAAGGCGGAGATCACCAGTTCGAATCTGGTACGGGCTACCACGCATCTGATACCCGGACTTCCTATGGAAGGCCGGGTTTTTTATTTTCAAACAACCGTCTGCAATTCCCGTTTGAACCAGAGCTTTGCGTTCTGCCTATGGCCCTTACGGGTACAATATCCAAGATATTTTGACTGTTAGAAGGAGTCTCATGACGGAGTCCTCTCAGCATACGTCTAAGCCCCAGGTCGAGGTTGAGGCCTCGGGCGGCGATGACAATAAGAGCGCACGCCGCGGCGCCATCTTTATCGGCGTCGTGCTGGTAGGTTATATCGTCTATCTGGTGGTAACCGGGCAGATGGGGCAGTTTTGGGCCGCTATGTCGAGCGTCCAGGCGTCATGGCTCGTTGTCGCGTGTCTTTGCATGTTCATGTACCTGTTCTTTGGCATTGTGGCCTATGCGATCGCCGTCTGGCTCGATCCCAATTCGCCCGTCGGCATCCGCGACCTGATCTCGGTCGAGGCGAGTGGCATCTTCTTTGGCAACCTGACGCCCATGATGATGGGCTCCACCCCGGCTCAGATCTATCGCCTGACCAAGGCCGGCCAAAACGTGGGCGAGGCCGGCGCCACGCAATTCACGCGTTTTATCGTGTACCAGTTTGGCCTGGTCGCCTGGGGCGCTATCCTGCTGCTCGCCCGTATGCCGTTTTTTGCCGAACGCTACGGCGACATGACGCTGCTGTGCGTCTTTAGCTTTGGTGGACACTGCTGCATCTTGCTTGGCATCTTCGCCGTCGCGCTCATGCCTAAGACCGTCACGCGCGTCGCCCATTGCATCATCAATTGGCTTGAGCGCATTGGTGTCTCGGCCACTAAGATCGAGAGTTGGCGCACGTTTGTCGATGGCGAGATCTACTCCTTCTCCGAGAAGTTCAAGCTTTCGGCCGGACATTTTTCTTCCATGCTGCTCACCGTGTTTATCACCATGCTGCAGCTCGCGTTTTTCTATCTGGTTCCGTATTTCCTGATGCTTGCCTTTGGCCACCACGAGGTCGACTTTTTCTCGGTCATGGCCGCGAGCGCCTTTGTCCAGCTGTTAAGCTCTGCGGTTCCCTTGCCCGGTGGAACTGGTGGCGCTGAGGGCGGCTTTGCATTGTTCTTGGGTCATTTCTTCGGTTCGGCTTCGACCGCCGGCTATCTGCTGTGGCGTCTCATTACGTTTATTGCGCCGACCATTTTGGCTGCGCCCCTGCTGGGACTTAAGAGCGCCCACAACGAGAGCATCCATGCGCGCTGGGATCGCGTGATGCGCAAGCTCGGCCGCACGCCTCAGACGCCCTCTGCGCCCACTAAGCCGCATCCCACGAATGCTGTTACTGTTGATCCCAAGAAGCACGCTCAGAAGGCTTCTGGGACCGCAAAGCCGGCTCATAAGGCCTATGTGCGTCAGACAGGAGACGGTATTCGCGTATCTCCGTCGGCACTCAATAAGAAGAAGCACCCTAAGTCGCAGTAGGGCAGTCGTGCGTTCTTCATGATGCGAGGCATATTTGTGCTGTATGGGGGATAATCCTCTTACGTAGATTATCTCTCATCTGTTGATGAATGCTCGCATATCGAAGGGACACGCCCATGGCAACCAGCAAACCGCGTCTTGACCGCCGCATCGTTCGCAGCCGTAATGCCATCCTTTCGGCTTTCGAGCGCCTGCTCATGGAAAAGCCGCTGGCAGACATTACGGTGAGTGCCATCGCGCGCGAGGCCAATGTCGACCGCAAGACCTTTTACGTTCACTTTGGTACGGTTGACGGCCTGCTCGATGCCATTGCTGTCGATGTGGTGGAGATGATTGTCGACTCGGTCGAGAAAACGCTTGCTTCTATGGACGGTGACACCAACGAGCGCGCTCTTGGCGCGGCGGCGACCTTCTTTAAAACCGTTAACGAGGCACTGTGCAACAACTTGGTGCTCAATCGTCAGCTGATTGAGAACATTCCGCTCGATGATTTTATGGCTCGTCTTCGTGCGCCGCTCGAGCACGAGATTGCCGAGCGCGATCTGCTGCCCCAAGGTCTCAAGGACGAGATGTTCGACTACTATCTGGCGTTTTTGCTGTCGGGTATTATCGGTATCTATCGCACGTGGGCGCTGTCTGACGGCTCGGTTCCTATCGAGCGCGTCTCGGAGGTCGCCAACGACCTAACTCTCAATGGCCTGTCGAGTCTGGAATCTCGCTTGGATTAGGCCTAGTTGGGCTCGTCGGCGTGGAAATTCCTGTTCCTGAGGTTCTCCGGCGCCTTGGAGACCTTGCCGGCGTAGGAGCTGTAGCCTGAGGATCCTTAAAAGAAAGTCCAATTTATCCTTCCCACTCCAATTTTGGAATCCTCCGATGCGCCTTCGCACGCTCGCATGACCTCGATACCATGCGAGCGTGCAAACTCGACGAGCTCTGCGTTGCGGGCGTTTATGGTGCCGAAGGCGGCGGGGCACACGATAAGGCGCGCGCAGTGGACGAGGAGCTCTTTGGCGCGGGCTATGGTTTTATCCCCGATCGGCTCGAAGGCGCGCTCGGCCACGCATTCCGTCGCCAGGTCGCGCGCGAGCTCGCAGTCGATGTCCCCTTCGTGCAGAATGCCCGCGTAGAACGCCTTGCCCTGCCGGATGAGCTGGCGAAACACAGCTGACCCCGTACCTGCGCCGGCGATGACGAACGTGTGCGCATCGCCGTGTGGGCGCCCAATTTCCACGCTGCCGAAGCGCTCGTTGAAGGTGCCATGTTGAAGGCCGTAGAGCTCGCCGATCGTCTCGCGCGTGAATATGTCCTCGGGTGCGCCGGCGCGGAAGACCCGGCCGTCCTTCACGCAAATCACCTTGTCGGCGCTTTTCTGCGCGAGCTCGAGTTCGTGGATGGACATGATGACAGCCACATTCTGCGATTTCGCAAGGTGGCGAAGTATTCGCAGCAGGTCGATCTGGTAGCGGATATCGAGATACGATGTGGGCTCGTCGAGCACGAGCACACGCGGATCCTGCGCGATGGCGCGTGCGAGCATGACGCGCTGGCGTTGCCCGTCGCTTATCTGCATGAAGTCGCGCTCGGCGAGCTTTTCCACATGTGCGGTTTTCATGGCCTCGTCGACCCGACTATGGTCGTCAGGCGAGAGTGTTCCCATTCGCCCGGTGTAGGGATGCCTTCCCGCCTCTACGATATCGCGGCAGGTGAGGAGTTCGGTCCGGGGGCGATCTGTCAGCATAACGGCAAGGTTCCTTGCGAACTCCGCCGTCTTCCATCGGGAAATCTCCCGCCCGTCGAGCTCGACCGCGCCGGCAAGCGGTGCCAGATGGCGTGTGATGGTTTTCAAGATGGTCGACTTGCCCGAGCCGTTCGGCCCGATGAGCGCCACGACGTCGCCCGCGCGAACCTCCAGATCGACGCCTTCGACTACGACCTTCTTGTCGTAGCCCGCCGACAGGTCGCTTATGCGGAAAAGCGGCGCTCCGTCAGCCTGCGTTTCGACCGGGGTTTCGAGGTTCGACTCCGCTCGAAGGAGGCGTTCCGCGCGCAGTTCCGCACGAGCCGAAAGTGCCTTCTGGCGCTTTCGTGCGAGCTCAGGACTGGCCAAGCATGGAATGTTCCCTCCGAGCGTTTTGGTCTGCGGCACGAATTCCCCCATCTACCTCACCCGCTTCTTCAACATGAGTGCAATAACCACCGGCGCGCCGAAGATGGCGGTGACGGCGCTGATGGAAAGCTCGACGGGGGAGAACAGCGTGCGCGCGATCAAATCGCAGCCCGCGCAGAAGATGGCGCCTCCCAAGAAGCACGCAGGAATCACGCGGATAGGCTTCGACGACTTCAGCGCCGACTTAACGAGATGCGGAACCGCGATGCCTACGAACGACACCGGACCAGCGAACGCGGTCACGCAGGCGGAGAGCATGCTCGCTAGAAGGACGAGCACCACGCGGAAGCGTGCGACGTTCACGCCGACGCTTTTCGCGTAGGCTTCTCCCAGCTGGAAGGCGGAAAGGGGCTTCGATATCGCGAATACGCATGCGCTCACGGTGATCACCACGACCGCGATGACCGCGATGTCGTCCCAGCTCGAACCCGAAAAGCTACCCAAAGACCAGTTGTGCAGGTTCACGATGGACTGGTCATCGGCGAAGGCGATGAGGAAGTTCGTCGCCGCCGAGCAGATGTATCCCACCATGACGCCCGCCACGATGAGCATGGCCATGGAACTTATGCGCCGTGCGATGAGGAGCACGAAGCCGATGGTGATAAGCGAGCCCAGAAACGCTGCGGCCACCATGGCCGGCGAGGACATGGCCTGGTTCGCGCCCAGAAGTACGATCATCGTAAGCGCGACGACGAACTTTGCGCCCGAGGAGACGCCCAAGATGAACGGGTCGGCGATGGGATTGTTGAAAAACGTCTGCAGCAGGAACCCGGAGAGCGAAAGTGCCCCGCCGAGAAGCACGGCTGAAAGCACGCGCGGCAGGCGAATCTCCCAGATGACTTGGCTTTCCATGGAATTGGCCGCGCCGCCCGAAAGGATGCCAGGGATGTGGTCTGCGGGCACGAGCACGCTCCCGATGCACAGGTTGGCCCCGACGAGCACGATGAGGACAACAGCGAGCAGCGCCGTCACGACGCGACACCGCGCGGCGCGCCCCGATTCGTCGTATGTCATGGAAAGTCGGCTTTTCATGGTGCTAGCCGAGCTTCCTCAGATAATGGAAGTCGCTCGCGTCATCGCCGGTGAACGCCCCGTGCAGTTCGTCGATAATGTCGGCGGTAGAAGTCATCTGCTGGTACATGTCGGCGCTTGTGACCCAGACGTTGCCGTTCTTCACGGCTTTGAACTGCGACAATAGCGCGTTTTTGCCTACGAAGTCGTTCAAGGTGGCAACCGATTCGTCGATGGTGCCGTTGTAGACGATGATGTCGGCATCCTTCGCCGTCGCGTAGAAGCGCTCCATTTCGAGCGTTACTGACGAACCTGACGTCGACGCCGTCTGCGCGTCATCGAGCGCGTAGTTGCCGCCTGCAAGCTCGATCATCTGCGCCACGTAGTCGCCCGCCCGCCGCGTGACGGCGGCCCCGTTCGAGTTAATGTAGAAATACGCCACGGTTTTACCTGACGACGCGAGCCCCGACGTTTGCTCGACGCGGGCCTTCTGCTCGTTGAACAGGTGCGCGGCCTCGTCTTCCTTGTCGAACAGGACGCCGAAAAGCTTAATCCACTCGACGCGCCCGAGTGCTTCGGGCTCGCTCGACGACTGTTCGGTGAGCACGACGAGCCCGAGTTTCTGCAGCTTTTCCTTCACATCGGGTGTGTGGTTGATCATGGTGTTCTCGATGGCGAGCGTGCAGCCCGAGGCCGATATTCGCTCGTAGTCGGGCGCGCTGTACTTGCCGCCGTAGGCGATCGCCCCACTTTCGAGCGCGCTTTTGAAGCCCGCGACCGAGCAATCGTCGGCCTTCGTGCCCGACATGAAGATATTGTCGTTCGCATCGAGCGCGTCGACCAGGCACATCGTCGCCGACGACACGAGGTACACCTTGTCGGCGGGGCGCCTTATGACCGCGATGTCAGAGCTCAACCCATCAGGTACCTTCGCATCTTGCGGTACCACGAGGAAGCGCTCCCCGTTCGAAACGCAGATAAGCCGCAGGCCGCCTTCGAACTCGTCGACAGTGAAGTGCTTGGCGTATTCAAGCTGAAGCGTCCCCGTCGGCTCCCAGCCGCAGCCCAAATCTGGGTTGTGGAAGTCGGCCGCGGCGCTTGAAGCCGTTCCCGCGGGGGAGCCGCCGCTTGCATCGTCGCCCGATTTCTCCTTCATGGTGGATGAGTCGAAGTGGAGCGTGTAGTCGATGGTGTGCGGCGTCGACATGGCGACGGTCTCGGCCGACACGGCGATGTCCTCGTCGAGCGTGACGGGTATCTCGAACGTGGAGTTGCCGCCGTCGTTTATGGGCGCGTAGTCCACGCCGTCGATGGTCATCTTGTCGTAGTTCGAACTCGACCAGGTGACCGTCGCGGTGTAGGTGTCGCCATCCTTCACAATTGTGGTGGGTGAGGCGATGCTTGCGCGCCCTGACCCGCCGGAAAGCGAGACGCTCACAGTGTATTCCTGAGAGCCCGTCGTGGCACCGGTCGCGTTCGGGCTCGCACTGCACCCCGCGAAGGGAAGCGCGAGCAGGGCGACGAGAACGCAGGCGATTGCGCGCGCCGCGATGCTGTGGCGCTTCCTGTTTTCCCCCTTGGGAAGAATCGACCGCATGGCGTTACTTCAGTGCGTCGGCGCGCAGATCGACGCCGGCGGATTCGAACACGAGCGTGCGGTCGTACCACTGCTCTTTTCTAATACTCCACGCGGCGCAGGCGGTGTCCTCGTCGAGCGCTTCAACGGGCACGTCGTAGGTGTACTTGCCTTCCGCGTTTTCCACATAGGGGATGAAGTCGGCCTCGCTCGCGGCGGCAGCCTCGTCACCCGTGCCCATGAAGAGCTTGCCGTAGCCCGTGCCGGAAAGTGTCATCATGCAGTGCATGGAGCCGTTTTCCACGATGAGCTGGGCGTCCACAATCCTGAACATGTTCGAGCTGGAATCTACGGTGATCGGATAGGTGCCGTCGGCCACCTTGTCGGCGGTGATGGGGGCAGCGCTTGCGCCCTCGGGCGCATCGGCCGCCTGTTCGGTCTTTTCCTGGGAATCGGCATCGCTTGCCTTTGCGCTGTCGATTGAATTTCCGCCGCAGCCGGCGAGCGAGAACGCGAAAAGCGCCGCTGACAGGGCGAAGGCGAGGGTTTTCTTCAACATGGAGGGGGTTCCTTTCAATCGCTTCGACCGCCCGCGCCGTGCGGTGGGCGGGCGGGATGCGAATGCAACGGGCATGCGCCGTCGGTCGGGGAAGGCGCATGCCCGTTGCACGGGGACGCGACCGGCGCCCCCGTGCGCGGCGAGTTTACAGCTTGGCGATGGCGTCGTCCACGTGTGAGACGTAGATGTCGTCGACCGCGACGTTCTGTCCCAGACCCTGGAGCAGGCACGTCACTTCGAAGCCGGCGGCCACGAACTTCGCAGCCCAGCTGTCGGGGTCGGTCTCGTCTGCCATGTCGTTGTTCGCGTGGTCGCCCGCGACCACCATGAACGGCGCGAGCACGGCCTTCTTGTAGCCTGCGGCGCTCGCGGCGGCGATAACATCCTCGCAGGTCGGTTCAGCCTCGACGGTGCCGACGAAGAACTGCGTCAAGCCCTCGTTCTTGAACACTTCCTGCATCTTGGCATAGTCGGCGTTGGAATCGGCTTCGGTGCCGTGGCCCATGAGGCACAGCGCCGTCTTGCCGTCGTCGAAGGACGCCATGTTCTCCTTAATGGCTGCGGCCACCTTCTTGTAGTCGTCGTCGGAGGTGAGCAGCGGGTCGCCGAGCGAGATTTTGTCGAACTTGTCGGCGTACTTGTCGAGCTCGTCTTTCACGTCGGTGTATTCCAGGCCACCCATGAGATGCGTCGGCTGCACGACGATTTCCTTCACGCCGTCTTCCACGCAGCGGTCGAGCGCCTCGGTCATGTTGTCGATCGTGATGCCGTCGCGCTTCTTCAGCTTATCGATGATGATCTGCGCGGTGAAGGCGCGGCGGATGTCGTAGTCCTGCCAGTACTTCTCGCGGATAGCGTCTTCGATGGCGCCGATGGTGATGTGGCGCGAGTCGTTGTAGCTCGTGCCGAAGCTCGTGACGAGGATGACCGGCTTCACGGCCTTCTCCTTTTCACTCGATTTCTCGGAACTCGCGGAGATGTTGGAGCAGCCCGCGAGCGCGACTCCGGCGAGCG
This sequence comes from uncultured Collinsella sp., assembly GCA_900545745.1. GTDB lineage: Bacteria > Actinomycetota > Coriobacteriia > Coriobacteriales > Coriobacteriaceae > Collinsella. The sequence goes on along the minus strand of URAD01000004.1, from coordinate 2,474 downwards.
CGACGGCTCCGGTTGCTGCGGCGCCCATGAAGCCGCGGCGTGACATCTGGTCGGACATGGTTTTTCCTTTCCTCGGTTTGCCGGTCCCCCGGCGACAGTTGCTTGTCGGCACAAGCGAAAGAAAAGCGCACCCCTCGGGGTTCACAAGGAGCTAACGCCACGGCGATGCCGTGAGGAAAAGGCGAAGCAGTCTGGCTTGGGGCGCGAGGCGGTTCGCCCGCGCGTCCTATACAGTAATGTCCCTTGCCCAGGATTCCCACCTGGTTCCCTCCGCAAGCCAGCGCGGGCTGTGCGGGCGCCGCGCCGGTCATTTCCTTTTATCCGATTGTCATATGCTCGTTGCCGAAACTTTTACTATGATAGTGGGCGCTTGTGAACGTGTCAAAGCCAGGACGGGCGGCATTGCGCCTCCTGCCTGCGTATTTGCGCCGATTGCCGTTGCGGGCGCCGTGTTTTGCCCGCTGCGCGAATGGCGGCGTAAACGGTTGCGATGAGAAACGGGAAGGGAAGGCTCGGATGATTCATATCGTTGGCGCTGGCTCGGGCGCCGCCGACCTTATTACGCTGCGCGGGGCGCGCCTTCTGCGCGCGGCCGACGTGGTCGTTTGGGCGGGGAGCCTTGTGAACCCCGAGCTGCTCGCCGAGTGCAAGGAATCCTGCGTTGTCTACGACAGCGCGCACATGACCTTGGAGGAAGTGCTCGACGTGATGTGCGCGGCAGATGTGCGGGGCGAGGAAGTGGTGCGCCTGCACACGGGCGACCCGTGCCTGTACGGCGCCATCCAGGAGCAGATGGACGCGCTCGACGCGCGCGGCGTGGACTACGAGGTGGTGCCCGGCGTGTCGAGCTTTTGCGGTGCCGCGGCGGCGCTTCGCCAGGAATACACGCTGCCGGGAATCAGCCAGTCGGTCGTGATCACGCGGCTTTCCGGACGCACCCCCATGCCCGCGGGCGAGGGCATGCGCACCATGGCGGAAAGCGGCTCGACTATGGTCATCTTCCTGAGCTCGGGTATGCTCGCCGAGCTTTCCGCCGAGCTTTTGGCCGCGGGCCGCAGCTCCGATGAGCCGGCGGCGCTCGTGTACAAGGCGACCTGGCCTGAGGAGCGCGTGGTGCGCTGCACAGTGGGCACGCTCGCCGATGCGGGCGCGCGAGAGGGCATCGACCGCACGGCGCTCGTGGTGGTGGGCCGCGTGCTCGGAGCTCGCGGCGGGCTTGCGCACGACGGCGCGCAAGCGGAGTCGTACGAGCGCAGCAAGCTTTACGACCCTTCGTTTGCCACGGGGTATCGGAAGGCGAGCAGCTAGCGTGGCCTTCGAGCACTACATATATACCGGGACGACCCGCCTGCGCTGTGGCTACACCACGGGGAGCTGTGCCGCGCTCGCGGCGAAGGCGGCCTGCGAGATGCTCTTGTCACGAAAGCCCGTCGGCCTCGTGTCGATCGTCACCCCCGGCGGGCTGCCCGTCGAAGCGAACGTGGTCGACGCATGCATCGGCGAGGGGTGTGCCCAGTGCGCCGTGCGAAAGGACGCAGGCGACGATGCCGATGTGACCGACGGCGTGCTCGTGTACGCGCGCGTGGAACATGCGGGGTCGGGCACGGGCGCTGTGGGCAGCAAGGGCGTGCCCGCGCGCGAATCGGAAGTTTCCGTCGATGGCGGCGTGGGCGTGGGGCGCGTGACGTTGCCCGGGCTCGAGCAGCCGGTGGGGGCGGCCGCCATCAACGCGACGCCGCGCGCGATGATCACTTCGGCGGTGCGCGAAGTGTGCGCCGCGCACGGCTTTTCTGGAAATATTGCTGTGACGATTTCGGTACCCGAGGGCGTTTCCCTTGCCGAAAAGACCTTCAACCCGCACCTGGGGATAGAGGGCGGCATCTCCATCCTAGGCACGACGGGCATCGTCGAGCCGCGCAGCCTCGCTGCCTTGCGCGACAGCATCGAGCTCGAGATCCGGCAGCATGCGGCTATGGGGCGGCGCGGAGTCGTGCTCACGCCCGGCAACTACGGCGGGCAGTTCATCTCGGGGCATTTCCACCTAAACGGAGCGCCGGTGGTCTTCATCTCCAACTTTTTGGGCGATGCGATTGATTGCTGCGTTCGCGAGGGATTCACCAATGTCCTTCTTGTGGGACACATCGGCAAGCTGGTGAAGGTCGCTGGCGGCATCATGGACACCCATTCGCGTACCGCTGACTGCCGCGCGGAGATTCTGGCCGCCCACGCGGCCTTGGCCGGCGCGGGCGCGAAGACCGTGCGCGAGATCATGTCGTCGGTCACGACCACGGCGGCGCTCGAGGTAATCGACGCCGCCGGCGTGGGGGACGCTGCGCGCGCCTCGCTCGCTGCGGCAATCGAGGACAGGTTGCGCCGTCGCGCGGCGGGCGCATGCGACATCGCCGCGGTCGTGTTCGACGCCGAGCGCCGCGAGCTTTTCCGCACGTCGGGCGCCGATGCGGTTATCGGGGAAT